>JAAZIE010000109.1 GCA_012510305.1 Bacillota bacterium
AGCAAACCAGGCTTAAGGCGGAGCTGGTCCAACAAAAATGATGATCATCTTTCAGTGTTTTGGCGGAACCCATACCTCGGTCGCTGCGGCCTCGATCTACCTGGGAAGATTGCCGCGCACACGTAAACCACGCCTGCAGGAGGTGTTGGCCCTGCCTTACTTTGACCGGGTCGACAACTGCTGCACCGGCACGCTCAATTACCTGGGACGAGACCGGCGGCACAACCCGGTCTTTGTTTTAGGCAGCGGCCGCTGGAGAGCAGAGGTGAGGGCGGTGCTTTCTCTGTTTCACCGGATCTGTGAACCTGATAAAGTGCCGGTGGCGCTCATCGATTGCTTCCCCGAAGCGACCTGGCCGGTACGCCTGGGCGGCTTTCTATCACGCCGGCTCGGGCTGACTGCTCCGGGCCGGCCGCTGGTGGGCCGGGGAATCTTACAGGGCTACCCCCGCTACGTGAAACTGGTGGAGCGCTTCGAGGAAGATCCCGCTCCCTATCTCCTCCAGCGCTCCTCCTAGCTAATCTTTGCCTTATACTTTAGGCCGCTAATCGATCTTTTTTCGGCCGCTCCCCTCCAGTTCCATATAGTAAAGAGAGCCCTGTTCACCTATATTCACGTAGTAGAGCCCGTGTTCAAAAACAAAGAGGCCGCCGCAGGGATCGCTGCTTAAAAGTGCGTTGTCGGTGCCGTCGGGCTTGATCCGGCAGATCTCGCCGGTGTGCGCCTTGCTGTAATAGAGCCAGTCGCCGGCACAGTTCAGCAGCGCCGGCTCCACGTCGGACACCTTTACGGCCTCGCCACCCGAAGTGCTGATCCGGTACAGGGATCGCCCTCCCAGGTACGCTCCCGCTTCAAGAATATCGCCGACAAAGTAAAGGTAATCATCCAGCCGGTTCATATAATAAGCGTCGCCGTCGTGAAACAGGGTAGGCTCGCTGCCGTCAAGGACCGCCCGGTAGAGCTGCGGCTTGTCGGCAATACCCCGGTAGTAAAGTCCCTCATCTTCGGCGCAGAAAAAATCAGCACGGTGCTCGGTCAGGGGCTCCTCGTCGCCGCCGCCGGCGCCGATGCGGTGAATTCTGGGCTCTTCAGTGTTGGCGTCGTGGTAGTACAGCTTATCCCCAAGCAGCTGCAGGTTTGCCGCCGGGCCGTCGCAGATCACCCTGCGCTCCCCGCCGTCGAGGTTTACCCGCACAACCGGCCCGTAGATCTCCGTGATAAATTCTTCGCCCATCTCTTCGCTGTAGGTTTTCTCCGGTTCCCCCATGGCCACGTAGTAGAGGTATTGATCCGTCGCATTGATATAGCGGGGCCGATCTTCGTTCAGCTTTGTTTTTTCGCTGCCGTCGAGCCCGGCCCGGTAAAGCTTACCCCCGTCTCCGGGAGCGGCGAAATAGAGCTGGTCGCCCTGCAGCGCCACCAGCCCGCCGTTTAAAATATTGCCGGCGCTGTTGCCCCGCGCCTCTTCAGCGGGCGGCTCATCGGTAATATCTTCCTCTACGTTTTCCTTTTCCTCATCCACCGGAACCTCTTCCAGGGTGCAACCCCCGGCCATAAATAGCAAAAAGCACGCTATGACGAGCAGGACCGGGAACAAATAAACATCTTTATTCATATTTTCACTCCTTCACCTGTAGTGGTGCCCGGCAAAAATTATAGTACCTCACTATTACATATTTTCTGGAATAATACAATCATTTGTTTACCCTGGCCGCCGCCGGAGCGCTCCACCCGGATATTTTTAAAGTAAAGGAACCATTTCCCGGGCACTCTGCCGGCGAACAGGCGACGTTTGCAAAAATGAAGGCAGGGTGCAATTTGACACCGCTTCTAAAGATCGGGATAATAAGGCATACCCTGATTGCCTGAGGGAGGTACCTTTTTGGAAAGCGAGATCGTAGCTATCGTCGGCCGGCCCAATGTGGGCAAGTCCACGCTGTTTAACCGCCTTACCGCGGCGCGGACAGCGATTGAGGAAAAGGTCCCCGGAGTGACCCGGGACCGCCTCTACGGCGTCGCGGAATGGCGAAATAGAAATTTTATCCTCGTCGACACCGGCGGGCTGACCTTTGAGCGCAGCGACCCGCTGCTCCGCCAGGTGCGCCGCCAGGCGGAGCTGGCCATCGAAGAGGCCCGGGTAATCCTCTTTTTGCTTGACGGGCGCGAGGGGCTCAACCCGCTGGACCAGGAGATCGCCGATCTGCTGCGGCGCAGCGGGAAGCCGGTCCTCCCCGTGGTAAACAAGATCGATCACCTTTCAGCCGCGGACGAGGTCACCTCCTTCTACAGCCTGGGATTGGGCGAGCCTCTCTCCGTCTCTGCGGCTCATGGACGCGGCACGGGCGACCTGCTCGACCGGATCTGCGAACTCTTGCCTGAAGAAGGGGCGGCCGGCACCGCCGGTGCAGAGACAGTGCGGGTGGCCGTGGTGGGCCGGCCCAATGCCGGCAAGTCACAGCTGATCAATACCATCCTCGGACGTGAAAGAGTGATCGTCAGCCCCACGCCGGGCACCACCCGCGACGCCATCGATACCCCTTTTGACTACGGCGGGACCACTTTTACTTTAAT
The DNA here is from genome assembly GCA_012510305.1 of Bacillota bacterium. Classification (GTDB taxonomy): domain Bacteria; phylum Bacillota; class Dethiobacteria; order DTU022; family DTU022; genus JAAZPQ01. The sequence goes on from JAAZIE010000109.1 coordinate 2,572, forward strand.
CGATACCGCCGGTGTCCGGCGCAAAAGCAAGGTTAAAGAAGCGGTGGAGTATTACAGCGTCCTCCGCGCGCTCAAGGCCGTGGAACGGGCCGACGTGGCCCTGCTTCTGCTCGACGCCGAGCAGGGAAGCGCCGAGCAGGACCAGAGGCTCGCCGGGTACGCGGACAAGGCCGGGCGGGGGCTCATTATCGGGGTAAACAAGTGGGATCTCGTCACCGGCCGGAAAGAGGCACGAGGCGAATGGCTTGATCGCATCAGCCGCAGTTTTGCCTTCGCTTCTTACGCCCCTGTCCTTTTTTTCTCAGCCTTGACCGGCAGCCGCGTGGAGCAGCTTTTTCCCCTGATCACCCGGGTCCACCGGGAGCTCTACAAGCGCGTTCCCACGGCACTGCTGAACGAGCTGGTGGAGGACGCCCTGGCGGTGAAACCGCCTGCCTCCGCCAGGGGCAAACAGCTGAAGATCTACTACGCCACGCAGGTTTCCAGCAGACCGCCCACATTTGTTTTCTTTGTGAACAACCCCCAACTGGTTCATTTTTCCTATCGCCGCTACCTCGAAAACAGGCTACGCCAGGCCTTCGACTTTACGGGAACACCGCTGCGCCTTAATTTCAGGGCGCGCCGGGAAAAGGAGGTTTGATCGCATGGGTTTTCTGGCAATAGCAGCCGCTTACCTCATCGGCTCCATCCCCTTCGGCTATATTCTGACCCGTCTATTCAGGCGGCTCGACATCCGCCGCTACGGCAGCGGTAATATCGGGGCGACCAACGTGCTCCGCCTGCTGGGCTGGAAGGCTGCAGTTCCTGTCCTGCTCCTCGATGTGGGCAAAGGAAGCGCTGCGGTGCTGCTGGCCCGCGCGCTAAGCGGCGAGACCGCCGTGGTGCTGGCCGCCGCGCTGGCGGTGCTTCTGGGGCATTGTTTTCCGCTATTCCTGAAATTCAAGGGGGGCAAGGGGGCGGCTACCGGTATCGGGCTGCTGCTTCCCCTGTCCTGGACCGTATGCGCCGCCGCCGTCGGGCTGGCGGTGCTGGTCATCGCCGCGACCCGCTATGTTTCCCTGGGCTCCATTACCGGTGCTTTTTCGGTGCCCTTATTTATGCTTCTTTTTAATTATGAACCGCTTTATCTTCTCTTTGGCGCCGCCATGGCCCTGCTGGTTATTTTCCGCCATCATGAGAATATCAGGCGCCTGCTGAGCGGAACCGAGTCCAGGCTGGGTCAAAAAGTACAGGCTCCCGGCGGCGGGGAATAGATGAAAGCAGCGGTGATCGGAGCAGGGGGATGGGGGACGGCGCTGGCGGTACTGCTGGCGGGAAAGGGTTATCCGGTGAGCTTGTGGATGCGCCGCCCTGAGCTTTACAAAAAGATACTCCTCAAGCGCTCAAACGAAGAGTACCTGCCGGGCATTAAGCTGCCGGATACAATCCGGCCCACGGTGGAACTTGAAGAAGCGCTCCATGATAAAAATTTTGTTCTTTTTGCCGTTCCCTCCCATGGACTGCGAGCAGTAGCCGCCGCCGCCGTCCCGTACCTGCCGCCGCGCGCAGTGCTGGTCAACGCGGCCAAGGGACTGGTTGAACCGGGCGGCCTGCGCCTTTCGCAGCTGCTGAAAGCAGCGCTGCCCGTGGAGCGGCACGATCAAATTGCCGTCATCTCCGGCCCCAATCACGCCGAAGAGGTTTCCCGGGGGCTTCCCTCGGCCACGGTAGCCGCTTCCACCGCTCCCGGGACGGCGCTCCTGGTCCAGGAAGCGCTGATGACCTCTTACTTCAGAGTTTATACCCACAGCGATCTTACCGGCGTGGAGCTTGGCGGCGCCCTTAAGAACGTGATCGCCCTGGGGGCGGGTATTGTTGACGGCCTCAAGCTGGGGGACAACGCCAAGGCGGCGCTGGTAACGCGCGGGCTGGCCGAGATGACCCGCCTGGGAGCCGCCCTGGGCGCCTGCGCTTCCACTTTTTCAGGCCTGTCGGGACTGGGCGACCTCTATGCCACCTGCAGCAGCCCCCACAGCCGCAACCGCGATGTGGGCTGCAGGCTGGGACGGGGAGAGCGTCCCGGCGAAATTACCGCTGCCATGAAAACGGTTGCCGAGGGCATCAACACCACCAGGGTGGCGGCCGGCCTTGCGCGGCGGGCCGGCGTGGAGATGCCGATCACAACCGCGCTCCACGGGGTGCTCTTTGAGGCGCTGCCGCCGCAGCAAGCGGTGGAGCGCCTGATGGAACGGGAGAAGAAAGCCGAAAACGGGTAAGCCCGTTGGGGCGGCCCGGTCATTTGCTGCTGCCCTTTTTCCGTCAACCCCGCCTCTTTTCCGGTCAACCTCTTATTTGCTCCTTTACAAAAGGCGGGACAAAGCGCATGGGCCTCTTTAAACCCGCCTCTGCAATGAACGCTTAACCCCCGTCAATTTTTAAGTTTACCCGGTAATATTGCCCCGGGTAAGACATATATATATTGTTAGATTGCCATATACTTTTTAACTATGAAGAAGGCAATCAATTTGAAAAGGTAAAGGAGGGATGAACAGTGGAATTTGACCTTTTTAGCGATCTGGTAGAGCGTACCGGGGGCGATATCTACCTGGGTGTGGTGGGGCCTGTCCGGACAGGCAAGTCAACCTTTATCCGCCGGTTTATGGAGCTGTTTGTTCTGCCGAAGATCGAAGATCCCCTTGAATTGGATCGCACTCGCGATGAGCTGCCCCAAGGGAGCGTGGGGAAGACCATCATGACTACGGAGCCCAAATTTGTCCCCGATGAAGCGATCGAGATCACCGTAAACGATCACCTCAATTTACGGGTGCGCCTGGTGGAC
>JAAZIE010000110.1 GCA_012510305.1 Bacillota bacterium
GACCAGTAGCGTTTACGGCCGGGCGATGGGGCCTGTTAAATTGAACTAAAGGAGGCGGAACCGTTCATGGGGTTCTGGGACAGGTGGAGCAAGCTCTTCGGTGCGGAGCCGAAGGAGGGACCCCGGAAGACGGGGAAACTTCTCTTTATCCTGCTGGCCGTGGGCCTGGCCTTGCTGCTCTTCAACTCCTTTTTTAATTTTAGCCGGGAAAAAGATATGGAGACGCCGCCGGGTGAAAATGTCCGGGAAAGCGCAGGGGAAAGTGCGGACCCTTCGCCGGATGATCGCCTCAGCAGCAGCCTTGCCGGGGTGCTGGCTCAGATCCGGGGAGTGAGCGAGGTGGAGGTTTTTTTAACTCCCGGGGCATCGGGCCGCACGGAGCTGGTGGCGGACCGGGAGAAATCGCTGAGAAAGACGAGCGAGGGTGACGGCGGCGGCGGCGCCCGCGAAATCGTGGAAGAGACAGAGCGGAAAACGCATGTGATTATGCGGGATCCGCAGGGCAACGAGGCGCCCCTGGTGGTGGAAGAAGGGGCGCCCCGCTACCGCGGGGTTCTGGTGGTGGCGAAGGGGGTGGAAGATGATGAAATCAAAGCCTCTGTAGTCGAAGCGCTGCAGGTGCTTCTGGGGCTGCCGGCGCATCGGATTACAGTTTTGCCGCGCCAATAAGGGTAAAGGAGGTGAGCCCGGGTGGGCTTGGCAAGTTTGGTTGATTTTTTCAGCAAATACAGGAAACCGGTCCTCTGGATCTTCTCCCTGGCGATCATGGTCGGGGCGACCTGGTGGGTTATTCAGGGTCTGGAAACGAAGATCAAAAGCATCGATATCCTCACCGATGAGGAGTTGGCCCTGGATCCCGCTGCGGAAGCCGCCGTGGACGGCGAAGACAAAGAGAGCGGAAACACTTTCTTTGCCGGTTACCGCTTGCAGCGCGACCGGGTCAGGGATCAGTCCCTGGAGATGCTGGAAACTCTTCTGGAAAATCCCAATGCGGGAGCCGAGGCCAAGGCGGAAGCGGAGCAGCTGCTTTTGGAAATTGTGCGCATGCGCGAACAGGAGCTGCTGGTGGAAAGCATGATCAAGGCGCAGGGTTACGAAGATGCCGTCTTTTTTTACCATGAAGAGATCGCCACGGTGATGGTCAAGGAGAAGGATCTTGATGAAAAAAGCTTTATCCAGATCACCGAGACCGTCTCCGGAGCGCTGGGGGTGGCCCGTGAAAATGTCCAGGTAATGGCGCGTCCTTAAAAATTGAACCGGTTACCGCTATTTGGTATAATGTAAGTGCGCTGGAGCTGTTGCAACCGCTGCAGAAGGCGGACGGCAATACAGCGAATAGTTCTGCTTGACCCACTTTAATTGAGGGAGGGATGACTGTGAGTGAGCAGGAAAAAGAGGTAACCACTTCTGAGCATGGGACGATCCGGATCGCCGATGAAGTTGTGGCGATCATCGCCGGGATGGCCGCTACAGAGGTGGAGGGAGTATCGGCGATGAGCGGCGGCTTTGCCGGCGATATCGCCGAAGCTTTGGGGCGCCGTAGTTTGGCCAAGGGTGTCAAGGTGGAGGTGGGTACCGAGGAGGCGAAGGTGGACCTGCATATTGTGGTCCGGTACGGAAAGCGAATTCCCGATGTGGCCTGGGAAATTCAGGACAAAGTGAAAAAAGCGGTGGAACAGATGACCGGGTTGAAAGTTCTCCAGGTCAATGTGCATGTTCAAGGGGTCAGCTTCCCCGGTAAAGATGAAGAAGAAGAGACGGAGGGAGATCCGGAATTAAGCTAGCGCCAAATGGTCGGGAAGGGGGTTGGTGGTGAGCGATGGTGTTTATCCGGAGAGCGCTCCTGGTGATCGTGGGTCTGCTGGTAACGGGGACAGGCATCTTTATTTTGCTGGCAACGGCTCATCCCATCGGCGGGGCCGGCTATTACCTGGCGCAGCACTTTGAAGAGGTTTATCTTCTTTTTGGCGGCGGGGCTCTGGGCCTCATCGGCCTGATCCTGCTCCTGGTAGGGTTATTTCCCCTGAAAAAACAGCCTGAAGCGCTGGTGCAGTCCGGTGATCTTGGCACGGTGCACGTTAGCCGGGAGGCGTTGGAGAATATGGTTTTACGGGTGGTCCGGCGGACCAAGGGGGTCCGCGGCAGCAGCCGCAGGGTTTTCGCCAC
>JAAZIE010000111.1 GCA_012510305.1 Bacillota bacterium
ATTGAAGGAAGGCTTCAAGGCCGACCTGATCGCCTTTAACCTGAGAGCGCCGCAGGCGACACCCCTGTTCCACCCGCCCTCCCACGTGGTCTATGCCGCGGCCTCATCCGATATCCGCTTCGTTGTCGTTGACGGGGAGATCGTGGTGGAAGAGGGAGGGCTTACCGGCCTGGATGAAGAAAAAATAGCCGGCGAATGCCGCCACCGGGCGGAGAAACTCACAGGAAGGGGTATCTAGCGTAAATCAACCATGACCATAAAGATCCTGGTAACCAATGACGACGGTATCTATGCCGAGGGCATTCAGTTTCTCAGCAAGGTCCTTTTCGAGAGCAACCGCTATCGTTTAAAGATCGTCGCCCCGGACCATGAACGCAGCGCCGTCGGCCATGCCATTACCATGCACCGGCCGCTGAGGGTAGAGCGGGCCAACTTTCTACATAACCCGGAGCTAACCGGCTGGTCGGTAAACGGAACACCTTCGGACTGTGTCAAGCTGGCCGTGGAGGCGATTCTGGAAGAGCAACCCGACTTGGTTGTCTCGGGGATTAACCGCGGCAGCAACCTGGGCACCGATGTGCTTTATTCGGGCACGGTTTCGGCCGCGGTGGAGGGAGTTATCCTGGGGCTTCCGGCGGTGGCGGTTTCTCTGACGGGGGGAGAGGAAAGCAAGGATTTTATCTATGCCGCCCGCTTTATCCGCGATCTGATCCCACCCCTAATCGCGGGGGGGCTGCCTGAAGGAACCCTGCTCAATGTTAATGTGCCCCCGGGCAGCACCGCGATCAAGGGAGCCCGGGCCACGCATTTGGGCACCCGCCGCTACAAGAACAGCTTCGACCGGCGGACTGACCCGCGGGGGCTGGTCTATTACTGGCTGGCCGGCGACCTGGTCGAAGGTGAAGAAGAAGAAAACAGCGATGTCCGGGCGGTCCAGGAGGGCTATATTTCGGTAACACCGATCCATTTTAACCTGACCAACGAGGCGGTTATGCCGCAGCTGGAAAAAATCATCGCCGGGGTGGGGAAGGGGGCAAAATCGTAGGAGGCTGTCCCAAAAGGGAGCGTGGTAAATCCCCCCCGGCCCCCCTTTTGCCAAAGGGGGGGATCAGCTATCTTGGAGCAAACGGATACCGCCGCAGCACAAGCGAAACCTGCGAGTTAGCCGCGGGCCGGGCATGCCCGGCCCCTACTTTTTGGGCGAATACCGGTGCCGTGCAACCGGCGGCGGGGGAGGGGAGAGGCTTATGCTATACTATTTGTGAAGCATACATAAGCATATGTAAGAAGGGGTGGTTTGATGTCTCTGTTGAAACGGGACAGTGCCAACTGCTACCGGGTCCGGCGACATGGAAATATGCGTGTCGATGCAATAGTCTACCTGAACGATGTGCTGAAACGTTCTTTCGACGATGAAGAAGCGGTCCGGCAGCTCTGCGATGCCGCCTCTCTGCCGGGGGTGCAGGATCCGGTGGTGGGGATGCCCGATATTCACCTGGGCTTTGGCCTGCCCATCGGCGGGATCATGGCGGTTGATGCCGCGGAAGGAGTTGTCTCCGCGGGCGCAGTGGGCATGGATATCAACTGCGGCGTACGGCTGCTGCGCACCAATATCGAGGCCGATTCCCTGGATAAGCCCCGGCTGCGCGAGCTGATCAATGCCATCATCGAGCGCGTTCCCCCGGGAGTGGGTAAAATGAGCCGCCAGAAGGCGCTGGTGAAGAAGAATCTAAAACGCTACCTGGTGGAAGGGGTTCCCTTTTTGGTCGAAAGCGGTTATGGCCGGCCCGAAGACTTGGACTGCATTGAAGAGGGAGGCGCTCTCGCGGGGGCTGATCCGGGAGCGGTGAGCGAGCAGGCAAAAAAAAGAAGCGGCCAGCTTTCCACCATCGGCGGGGGAAATCACTTTGTCGAGCTGGGCCGGGTTGACCGGATCTTTGACCCCGCGGCAAAAAACAACCTGGGGCTGGCCGAGGGGCAGCTGACAGTGATGATTCACACCGGCAGCCGCGGTTTTGGGCACCAGATCTGCAATGATTTCACCGACCTGATGTTAAAAGCCGCTGCCGGGATGAAGCTGGAGATACCAACAAAGGGGCTCGCGGCGGTGCCGATCAGATCTGCCCCGGGACGGCAATACCTGGCCGCGATGGCTTGTGCGGTGAACTTTGCATTTTGCAACCGCCAGTGGATCACACATGATGTCCGCGCGGCCTTTAGCGAAATTCTCGGCGGCACAGACCGGGACTATGACCTGGGCCTGGTCTACGACGTGGCCCACAATATCGCCAAGTTTGAACGGGTGGGGGGCAAAAAACTGCTCATTCACCGCAAGGGCGCCACCCGGGCGCTGCCTGCGGGGCACCCGGCAAACCCTTCAATTTATCGCAACCTGGGCCACCCGGTTTTGGTTCCCGGAAGCATGGGCACCGCCTCGTACGTGATCGTGGGCGAGCCCGCGGTGGAGCGCACCTTTTACTCGGTAAACCACGGCGCCGGGCGGGTGCTTTCAAGGCGGGCGGCGCGACGCAAGATCGGGGTTGATGAGCTGCGCGAACAGCTGGGTGAGGTAATGCTACCGGGCCGTGATTACCGGGCTTATCTCGACGAAGCTCCGCAGGCGTACAAGGACATTGAAGCGGTGATCGATACCTTTACCGAGATCGGTTTTACCCGCAGGATAGCCCGCCTCTTACCCCTGGCTTCGATTAAAGGGCAGCGCTAGGACACATATTCGCCCTCCTTCATGCATAGATCTAGATGTATTTTCGTTGGAAGGAGGCGTCAAGATCATGCATCGGACAACTCAGGCCAAGCAGCAATCCCGGATCCTTTCGGTGGTCCTGATCCTGCCGGCCCTGGCGCTGTGCTTGCTATTTGTTTTCACGCAATCTTCCCGGCCCCGCGGGGGTAAAGCGCTTGAGACAGCGTTGGCTGCGCTGGAGAAACAGCAAGATTACAGTCTGCTCATCGTTGAAAAAGCACCCAGCTATGAGCTGATCTTTCAGGGGCGGGTGGAGAAGGGCAACCGGTTAAAGGGGACCCTCCCCAGTTACGATCTGGAGGTTCTTTCACAGGGAGATAAGCTCAAGCTGAGGCCGGATGACACTTCGGAATGGGCAGAACCTGAAATCATGGATTTACAGGGCCTCTCGGGCTTTTTGATAATACCGCCGCAGCTTTTGCGCAGCCTGG
>JAAZIE010000112.1 GCA_012510305.1 Bacillota bacterium
CTTGTAATTCAAGATGGCCGTGGGCTTGAAAGGCATATCGGCACCGCTTTTGTAGGTGGCGGTTTTAAGCTCAGTGCGGTAAAAATAGGCCCTGTATTCATGTTCTGAGACCTTTTCCGCCACGTGCTCGAAACCTAGATCGCGCAGCGCCGAATACAGCGGTTTTGGTTCAAAACTCTGCACAACGCAGATCCCGCTATTCAAGTTAACCTGCTGTGCTTTGTACAAGATCATCGGTAAAAAATTTCCGGTCAGCTCCCTTACATCGATTACCGGAAAGGTCGCTTTTTGATCTATCCAGGCGGTTTCCATAATTTTTCCTCCTCTTTTGGCCGCAACAGGTACTGTCATCATAAAGCGTTGGTCCATACTTAATGATTATAATTCTACTTTGGGACCGGTTATCCTCTCTTTCCGTTTCCGCCGCCCAGAGCAGCCTCACCGGAATAACTGGGCAAATAATCCACTCGAAAGTTCTTTAAAAATTGACCTGCCGCTCAAACAATGGTACTATCATCCTCACTTTGACAGGCAAAGATTAAAAAAAGAGCTGAAATCCTTGCTGTTACTGGGATTTCAGCCCTTACCTATCTGCACCAATATGTGGGGGAACAGCTTACTTTTTGCTTTTAGCTAAAACATTTTTTATTTCTGCGAGCCTGAGTCTTTTTTTTGTAAAATCAATGCCCAAAGTCTTCCCGATAACATCGGATACTTCGTTTCTGTAATCGAATAGATAAATATTATCCTCCTCGTTTGAACAGGAAATTGCATTTAGGCATGCCACGATCTTCTCCGGTGAATAGCGATATTCGGTTAGCTTTTGCATGAGCCGTATGATCACTAGGGAGATGAAACAGGTAAGGAAATGGGCACCGACGCGGTCCTCGCGGGAAACGTAGACCGGCCGTGCCTCCAGTGTGCCCTTTGCCACTTTGAAAGTATCTTCAATCTCCCACAGCCCGCGGTATGTATCGATAACCTCTTGGTCGCTCATCTGCAGTTCGCTGGTGACAATGGCATAATACCCGTCATACTTCTCTTCTTCCGCCAGTCTTTCATGATCAAAGCTCGGGCGCTCTTTTCCTTCAATAATTTCACCAGTCTTCCGATCAAACTTTAAATTCCGGACATACTTGGCTGCACCGTAATTAATGGCCCGGGTGTACTTTTTAGGGTCTTCGACTAACGCCATCGCTTTTTTCACAACCTCTTCGCGCTCAGCTCTTGCTTTACGCTCGTACTTCCTGGCCCAGAAAACGACCTGCTTTTCGTACACTGTTTTGCGGGCGCTTTTCCCGCTTCTCATAGTCACATTGATATCCCGGGCAATCCTTCTACTTTTAATCTTAAAATCAGCATCTTCATCAACGGGCCTGCTGTCCATGCCAACATACCCCGCGCTGTCCAGCACGTACTTTTTAAAAGCCTCCGTGCCGCCACGGACAGAGAAACTGAAGACATAACCGTTTCTGTTTTTACCGCCCGTCAGGTAATAAATATTGTCGCCGGTGATGACCCCCATGTCGGCGACCACTACGATCCTGCCTGTGTCGTAGTTTTTTCTAACCTCACCGACGACTGTGCGGAAGGTTTCCTTGTCCAACTTGTTCCCTGGAAAGAGCTCATAGTGGATGGGGATACCATCTGCGTCCATGGCCAGGCCCATTTGCACAATGGGATTATGGCGGCGTTCTTTGGATCGGCCGTACTTGCGAAACTCATCGGCCTTATCGATTTCAAAGTAAAAATTCGTAACATCATAGTAGATGGTCTTCGTATCACGGCCGTACTTCTCTGTGATCTGAGCATGCAGGTATCGCTGTGCTTCTTTTGCGATCTTGGCGTAGTGGGATAAAGCCCGGTAGATATCTGCCAGCGAGAAATTGAAGCGTTCAAAGTAACGTTTTCTTTCTTCAAAGGCTTTCTTTTTAGACCCGGGGGAAAGCAGCCTGGAGACGACTAACAGGATCATGATGGCGTTGGAGTTAAATTTAAACGGCTCATGCCTGGCTTTGTTTTTAAAGAAACGGTCTAGTTTAAGCTGGTGGTAAATTTTTAAGATGGCCGCGTATCCGAAATTCCTTTGCCCCTCGGCTTCTTGAGGCAGCGTCTCATCCATATTAATTGTCAGCGTCAGTTTTTTTTGCTTGTTCTCCTCCTCTGTCATTTTACGGGCCACTTCGGTAAAGTGAGCAATAGGGTCATCATATTTCTTTTCTAGCTCATCGAGGTAGCCCAAGGACTTCACGTTGCGGTCTGAAGAGACGTTAGTTTCCGGGTCCCGGTATTTCTTGGCGATAGAGAGGTAAGTCCTTCCTGTCTGTTTACGAAACGATTTTTTAAGGTACACCAGAAAAACCCTCCTTTCAATGGAATAGCTCCACGGATATTATATCATATTATGCCGTGTTATGCCACATAGATTTGAGAAGAAAATCAAAAATAAATCCCCTTGAAGCCTTATGCCACAAGGGGTTATCAGTTTGTAAATGCTAGATGGCTGTCAAAGTCACGGGTGTTGCTTTCCCGCACTCCCCCTGTATTTGCCCGGCAAAAGGAAAGTACTATTTTTACC
>JAAZIE010000113.1 GCA_012510305.1 Bacillota bacterium
CACCCGGACCGGGTGCTGGAGATTCACCGGGACTATCTCGAGGCCGGGGCAGAGGTGATCATTACAAATACCTTTACGATGAACCGGATCAACCTCGCCTCCCACGGCCTGGAGATCGATGTCAAGGAGGTCAACCTGGCCGGTGCCGGGCTGGCCAGGCGGGCGGCCGGCGACGGCGGGTATGTCTGCGGCGATCTCAGCTCCACCGGCCAGCTGCTGGAGCCCTACGGCAGCTGCTCTGAAAAGGAGTTTTACGATAACTTTAAAGAGCAAGCTGCTTACCTGGCCGCGGGCGGGGTCGATGGTTTTATAGTGGAAACAATGACCGATCTGCGGGAAGCCCTCTGCGCCTTGCGGGCCTGCAAGGATGTTTCCAATCTGCCGGTGATCGTCTCCCTGGCTTTTTCGCATCTGGCCAAAGGCGGACGCACCATCATGGGCGATAGCGTCAGCCGGGCGGCGGCGGCCCTGGAAGAGGGCGGGGCCGAGGCGGTGGGCGCCAACTGCGGCGATCTGGACCCCCTGGAGATGGCCGCAATAGCGGAGCTGTTTAAGCGGGAGACCGCGCTGCCGATTATGATCATGCCTAATGCGGGAAAGCCAAAATTGGTGGAGGGGGAGACCGTATTTGATATGGGTCCGGAAGAGTTTACCGAAGGGCTGCTCAAATGTGTCGCCGGCGGGGCGAGCATCGTCGGCGGCTGCTGTGGAACCGGCCCCGCTCATATCCGGGCGGCAGCTCGAAGTTTGGGGAAAAAGAGTTAGCCGTTAAGGCGGCTGTTGATGCCGGTTTTGCTCATAAGAAATCACAGACTGCTTCAAAAATCATTTTTTCCCTGTTATGTACGCAATTTTTTGCCCCGTTAAAGATAATAATTAAAGATCTTTTTGGCAGGATATTGTTGCTTTATTGCGAATAACTAGTGATAAATAGGTTCCCCAGCGGAAACAAGAGGAGGCAAATTTAATGGGTTGGATTATAGGGGGGATTGCGCTTTTAATTGCCGTATTGCTGATCGCTATCTATAACCGTCTGGTGACGCTGCGGCAGCGGATCAAGAATGCCTGGGCGCAGATCGAGGTGCAGCTGAAGAGGCGTTACGATCTTATCCCCAATTTGGTATCCACGGTCAAGGGATATGCCACGCACGAGAAAGAGACTTTTGAACGGGTGACCGAGGCTCGCAACGCGGCCCTGGGGGCGAAAAATGTGGAAGAGCAGGCCGGGGCTGAAAACGTGCTTACCGGGGCGCTGCGGCAGCTCTTCGCCGTGGCGGAGAACTATCCTGAGCTGAAGGCCAACACCAATTTCATGCAGCTCCAGGAAGAGCTGACCAACACCGAGGGCAAGATCGCCTTTTCGCGCCAGTTCTACAACGACACCGTGCTCAAGTACACCACGGCGATCCAGCGCTTTCCCACGGTGATGGTGGCGGGCATGTTTGGATTTCACGAGGAGTCCTATTTCAACCTGGATGACGAAGCGGAAGCCCGTCAAGCGGTCAAGGTTGAATTCTAGGTGGGATGATGAAAAGAAAAAAGGACGGGCGTAACGATTACTGCAGCAGGTTTTCCCGGCTCGTTCTCCTTTGCTTGGGCCTGTTTTTGCTGATACAGGGGCACTTTGCAGCCCCGGTATACGCCGATGATGATCGCTCCTTTTATTTCCCCCGCGTCCAGATCGAGGCCGAAATCCATCCCGATGGTTCGATGAGCGTCGTCGAGGAGCGCACCTTCAAATTCGACGGGCGCTATCGAGGCGGTTTTCAGCATATCTACTTAAAGGGCAAGGCATCGATCAAAGATGTGGTGGTCAGCGAAAAAGGTAAAGCTTACGAGAAAGTTTCCCCGGGCACCACCGACATACCGGGAATCTACTTTGTTGAAGAGCGCGCCGACCACATCTATATTGACTGGAGCTTTGAAGCGCTCAACGAGGAGCGCACTTTTGTAATTGCCTATACCGTGGAAAACGCGGTGTTGGTGCACGAAGATGCGGCCGAGCTGTATTACCAGTTTATCGGGGACGAATGGGATGAGCGCACCGATCATGCCCGGGTTGATTTAACCCTTCCCGAAGGCGCTTTGCAAGATGATCTGCGGATGTGGGCTCATGGGCCCCTCTACGGTAATCTTTCGGAGAAAGACGGCCGAATCACCTGGGAGGTAAAGAATCTCTCCCGGCGCACCTTTCTTGAGGGCAGGGTGACCTTTCCGGTAGAGCTGGTACCCCGGTCCACCAACCGGTCCGGGAAAAAGGGGCTGCCCGGAATCCTTGCCGAAGAGGAAAAATGGGCTGCCCAAGCAAACAGGCGCCGCCGGCTGGCCCGGTATGATCTTTATATTGGCGGTTTTATTTTACTGGCGGCGGCTGCATATTGCCTGTGGTTGAGGCGGAAAGCCCTGTATCACCCGCAGGCTTACCAGGGTGATTATTACCGGGAGCTGCCCGGGGAGTACTCGCCGGCGGAGGCGGGCTATTTTATCCGTTCCAGGCGTACTGCGCCGGAGGATATCACTGCGACCCTGCTCGATCTGTCGCGCCGGGGGCATGTGCGCCTGGATGAGTTTCAGGATAAGAAGGGTCTTCTGATCAAGCGCTCCCAAACCGACTACCGGATTTATCCCGGTGAGGGACACGATGAGCTGGCGGGTCATGAGCGCAAGCTGTACAATTTTATCTTCAAGCAGGTTGGCCGCACCTCTTCCGAAGGGGTCGCCTTTAAAGAGATCGAAAAATACGCCAAGCGGCGGAAAGAAAGCACCGCCTCCTTTTTTAAGGATTGGAATGCGCAGCTTCTGGCGCAGGTGAACAGATTGGATCTGTTAGGCCCCAAGGCCTGGACCGGCTTCATCATCGGCCTGGCCCTTTGTCTTGCCGGTTACTTATTTTCCAAGTTGGGATTCATGCCCTTTACGACCCTTTTGGCACCTGCCGGCGGAGTGGTTTTGATAATGTTTACGCTATTTCTAGAAAAACTTACTCCAGCGGGGGCAGATCACCGCGCCAAATGGAAAGCGTTTAAACGGTTTTTGCTTCATTTTTCCGAGATGGAGCGCTCCACGATCCCAGCCCTGGAGATCTGGGAGCACTATCTGGTTTATGCAGTGACCCTGGGTGTGGCCAAGCAGGTGATCAAACAGCTGCAGGTGGTTTATCCGCAGCTCCATGATCAGACCCACCTGGCTGCTTCACCCTATATGTATATGGCTGTGAAAAGCCCTGCTTCATTTTACAGCCTCACATCATCGATGCAGCACTCCTTCCGCGTAGCCAGATCTTCCAGCTCCTCCGGCAGCGGCGGTGGCGGAGGTTTCTCCGGCGGCGGTGGCGGTGGTGGCGGCGGCGGCGGTGGGGG
>JAAZIE010000114.1 GCA_012510305.1 Bacillota bacterium
ATCAAACACCCGACTTGGAAAGGCTACTGGGCCGGTTACCTGGTGAGCGTATACACGTTACGCACCGCCTGCTCACCGGTTTGCCGAAAAGCCTGCGCTCGGGGAGATATGCAATCACTGCGGTGCTGGCTGAGGAGAAACTTATCGCAGTGGAACCGGGGCACACGGCAGGACGCCTTTTTGGGGTTGCATTTGATATTGGCACCACCACTATTATGGGGTCGCTTCATGATCTGAACAGCGGTAAAATGCTCGCTGTGGAGGCAGTTACCAATCCACAGAATGTCTACGGGGCCGATGTAATTTCCAGGATCACCTACGCCGCCGAGGGCACCGGGGGATTGGCAAAGTTGCAGACCAAGGTTGTTGAGGCGCTCAATAGGATCATCGATAGCCTGGCAAGGGAAGCAGGTGTGGATCCACAAGAAATTTTCGAAGCAACAGCCGTGGGCAATACTGCGATGAGCCATCTTTTTCTCGGAATCGATCCCACTTACCTGGCGCCTGCACCTTTTATCCCGGCATATCGCCGTCCCGTCGATTTGGTAGCTGCTGAAATAGGGCTGGCGATAAATCCTGGCGGGCGGATCGTTGTTTTGCCCAACATTTCCGGTTACGTAGGCTCGGATACAGTGGGCGTTATTCTTGCCACGGGCTTGGAACAGCGCCGTGATTGCTGTGCTGTGATCGATATTGGCACTAATGGTGAGATAGCCTTGATTGCAGGAGGGCGGATATTGACTTGCTCGACGGCTGCGGGTCCAGCCTTTGAAGGAGCCCATATCAAACAGGGCATGCGCGCGGCAGACGGAGCCATCGAAGCTGTCCGGGTAATTGATGGAGATGTTTCGTTGGAGGTAATTGGGGGCACTGCACCTCGCGGCATCTGCGGTTCCGGTCTTATTGACGCCGCCGCCGCACTTTTAAAAGCTGCTGTAATCGAACCCTCCGGGCGCTTGGTCGACCCGGAAACAAAGGGAAAACAACTGCCGCCAACACTACGGTCAAGGCTGCGCCGCGGAAAGGGCGGTTTTGATTTTGTCCTGGCCAAAGAAGGAGATCGTGAAGTGTCGCTAACCCAAGCCGATCTGCGTGAACTGCAGCTTGCCAAGGGAGCAATTTATGCCGGATTGCAGGTCTTGCTCCAGGAGGCGGGGTTGACAGACGCCGATCTCGATGAGGTGCTGCTGGCCGGCGCTTTTGGCAGCTATATCCGCAGGGAAAGCGCGCAAGATATAGGACTATTACCGTCGTTGCCACCAGATAAGATAACGCCGGTGGGCAACGCCGCCGGAAGGGGAGCGCAGGCTGCTTTGATTACAAAAACCGAGCGCGCACGGGCTTTTGCGCTGCCCGACCTGGTTGAACACGTAGAGCTTTCCACGCGAACTGATTTCCAGGAAGCATTTATCGAAGCTCTTTCGTTCAAAAAAAGATAATGTATGCTGTGGTCCAACTGGGGCAACAGTCTAAAAAACTTTCGAGGTTGGCCGTATTGTCTATTATCCCCTCTTTCGACTGTACACCATAGCGGCGGAGAAAAGCAAGGCCATGAATAAGACAATAGCTGCTCCCGAGGGGAGATCAAGATAGTACGAAATTGCCAGGCCGCCAACGCTACCTCCCACTCCTGTAAGTAGCGAGAGGGCTAACATGGCTCTGTAATTTCTGCTTAGGCGGTAACCCGTCGCTGCGGGGATTACCAGGAGGGCTGAAGCCAGTACAATCCCGACCAGTTTAACAGAAACCATGATTGTCAGTGCCATAGCGGTAAGCAGGCCGAAATAAAGCGGGGTTACGGGAATTCCGCCAGCCTGGGCGGCTTCTTCATCAAAGGAAATAGCCAACAGTTCTCTGAAAAAAAGGGCAACAAAAAGCAGCACCGCGCTCATCACTGCGACAAGCACCAGGAGATCTGCTGTGGAGACTGAAAGAATGTTGCCGAACAGCAGAGAAAAGAGCTCCGGGTAGTAACCCTTTAACTTGCTTAAGAGGGCGATACCAAAAGCCATTCCGGTGGCAAAAAAGATTCCGATAACAGTATCTTCATCAAACTTCCCTCGCTTGCTAATGTCCCCGACAGCCAGGGCAGTGATGACGGCAAAAGCGCAGCCACAGAAAAAAGGATTGAAACCGGTGACCAAGCCGGTGGCGATACCGCCCATGGCGGTATGAGCGATACCAACGCCTAAAAAGGAGAGCCTTTTCAAAACGACAAAAAAGGAAACTACTGAACACAGGATGCCTACCAGTACCGCCGCCAGCAGGGCTCTTTGCATAAACTCATAAGCGAACATTTCGGCGATCACGGTGGTTTCTCCTCACTCGGGCAAAGGAGATCATAGGAGCAGCGGTAGCTATTCCCGAAAAAGGAGCTATGTAAAGCCTGCTGCGGGTCGCCGTGGATATGCATGCTCCGGTTAATGCAGAGAAGCCGGTCGACATAAGCAGTCATGGAAGCAAAATCATGTGAGACGAGAAGTACGGTTAGAGCAGAGCTGCTCTGCAGATGGCGGAGAACCTCCATGAAAGAGCGCTGCGCCGCCGGATCCAGTCCAGTAGCGGGTTCATCCAGGAGGAGCAGTAAGGGGCGGCGGACCAAAGATCGAGCCAAGAGTACCCGTTGCTGCTCTCCGCCGGAAAGATCACCGAAAGGGCGCGCTGCCAAAGGTAAAACCCCCACTGTTTCAAGCGTTTCACGACATCTTTCCAACTGTGATCTTGTTAGGGGTTTCAGCAGTG
>JAAZIE010000115.1 GCA_012510305.1 Bacillota bacterium
CTCCCCTTGAATTGATCCAGGTTCTCTCATACATATTTAAAATGAACTTCTAATATAACTAAGGTAGATCAACTCGAGGGAGGACTTCGATGGTTGACCTTCTGGCGATGCCCCCTCAAAGGGGGCCGCAGCCTAAAACCGAAGCTGTTCTGCGGGTAAACTACAAAGATCTCAAGGCCGCGGACAAGATTGCCGGAGCCCTCATGATGATCATGTCCAGTTTTAGAGAGCGCTCGCCGGAGCAGCAGCGGATCATTGTCTGCATCGGCTCGGATCGCTCCACCGGGGATTCATTGGGTCCGCTGGTGGGCACCCATCTGGATAAGATGCCGCTACCGCGGACAACGATCCGGGGGACGCTGGCCAGCCCGGTCCATGCGCTTAACCTGGAAAAGCAAAATTTACAATTAGGGAGGAGCTCTGCCAAGCCTCTGGTGATCGCCGTGGATGCCTCCCTGGGGAAACCGGGCAGCGTGGGATTAATCGAGGTGGGGAAAGGACCGCTGATGCCCGGGGCGGGCGTGAACAAAAAACTGCCGCCGGTAGGCCACATTTACTTAAGCGGCATTGTCAACCTCGGCGGCTTTATGGAGCAGATGGTCTTGCAAAGCACCCGCCTTTATCATGTGCTGGAGATCGCCATGGTGATCTCCAACGGGCTGCAAAGAGCTCTCGGTCAAACCTGAGCAAGGCCCGGTTCCTCTCCGCAGCCTCTAGAGTTTTACCTTTTCTCCACGAATTTCCCCCCGGCCGGCTTCTTCTTTTTTAGGCCGCTTTGCCGCCCTGTCTTGCCCGCTCATCTCCATATTCCCTGAAAATACGGCCCCGTCGTCAACGATCAAACCGTTTGTTTTTACGCTGCCCGCGATGATGCCGCTGCTTTTAATCTCCAGCCTGCCCTCAGCTTCAAGGGTCCCGTCAAACCGGCCGGCGATGGTGACATGGCGGGCCTTTAGTTCCAGCTTCACCTTCCCGCTCTCGCCGATAACAACATCACCCTGGGTTTCGATATCGCCTTCCATCTCTCCATCGATCCTGATGGGACTTTTTGTCTTAATCGATCCCTTGAAATAAGTATCCTTTCCTAAAACTGTGCTTACCTTGCCCGGCGGCGCCTCCCTGGGAGTTTTTTTAAACATACGCCGCGCCCCCTTCCTCATATGTTTTTATGTTTTACAGATACTGCGCCGGATTTACCGCCACCCCGTTGAGATGAACCTCGTAATGAAGATGAGTCCCGGTGGCAGACCCGGTCCGCCCCATATAGCCAATCGTGCGGCCCCTTTGCACCGATTGCCCCGATGAAACCGCAAACCTGGACAGGTGGGCGTAATAAGTTTGAAAACCGTAACCGTGCTGAACAATAACCAGGTTACCAAAGCCCCGGCGGTACCCGGCAAAGGAGACCTTTCCGTCTGCGGTAGCGCAAATCGTGGTGCCATGCGTGGATGCAATATCAATGCCGTAATGAAATTTGTAAGCCCGGCCAAAAGGAGAACGGCGCATCCCAAATCCCGATGTAACCCGGCCCCTGCAGGGCCAAATGGAGGGAGTCGCCGCCAGGCGGCGGTTGTATTCGTCCACTTCTCCTTTTAGCGATTGCAGAACTACCGTTTTTTCCGGCAGCAGCTCCTGCAACACCGCCAGGTTGCCCGCCGCCCGATCCAAAACCCGGTCCTCTCCGGAGCGGGAACTGTAAGTGCGCCCTTCTGCGGAAAGCGCCCCCTCCTTGGAAAGAGACTTTCCCTTCTTGGAACCAAGCCCCAGCCTCTCCGCCACCAGCTTGGCCAACTCTTCCAATTCCTGCATCTGCGTAAGCAGCTGCTGGGTCTGCTGGGCAAAGGAGTCGATCTCATCCTGCTGAGCCTGGTTGACCTTTCGAAGAATACGCGCCTCTTCGGCTTCGGATTGGATCCGGCTGTAAGAATAAGCAAGCACAAAAAAAGCCGCCAGGCCGATTACGCAAAAAGCAACCACCAGCTGGGCCACAAAGAGAGGCACGCGGATGCTGTAGGTAGCCTCTTCGGAATGGGGCACGATCATGATCGTGAAGTATCTTTTCTTTTCGCTCATTACCGGCCTCGCCTTCGGTGGGTTGATGTCACGGAGACATTTATCCTGCTCCCGGCTTCCTCAAGAGCCTGTTTTTCCTCCTCGCTGAGGTGATAGTTCGATTGCCCTTGCTCTACCGGTTTGCCATAACACCTGCTCTCGTTCCGCCCAAAAAGGCTGGTCAAAACAACCCCGTTGCGGTCGCGGTCGAGCAAAGCCAGGGAAAAACTCAGATCGCTGCCGGTCTCCCGGAAAGCATTATAGCGAACCAGGCCTACACCTGCCACCGTCAACTGCAGTTGTTTTTCGGCCTTATCCAAACGGGCCTCCATATCCTCGCAGTCGCGAAGGCCCTTCTGCAAAAGCTCTCCATGATGGCCCAGCAACCCTTCCAGGTCCAGGCCATCCCGGTCCATCATCAGCCCGGTGTAACGCTTTCTTAAACGGAGCGCCATCCCCAGCGCTGCCGCCGCCAGGACCAGGCTAACCACCACCAGGGCCCCGGCAACCAAGATGAAGATATCCAGATGAGCCGAGGCCAATAGGCCAAGCTGTTCCCAAGCAGACAATCCGAACCCACCACCCCTCGATCCCCGTTAAGAAACCTTAATAATGTTAACTTCTCCCCCGACAGCCATTCTCCTTTTAAAAAATATGTTTCACGTGAAACATATTCAACCCAGCCCGGCAGGCAGCAGCAGCGAGAGCAGCCGGTCGAGGTCTTCGTCGCCATAAAAGGATATCTCGATGGAGCCGCCGTCCTTGCGCCGGCAGATCCTTACCCTGGTTCCGAGTCTGTGCTGCAGCCTGCTTTGCAGCTCTTTGGTCAAGGCGTCTTCCGCCTCCACCTGGTGGCGCTGGTTCGTTGTTGTTTTTTTCTCTTTGCCGGCCAACCTTTCCGCCTCGCGGGCCGTCATTTTCCGTTTAATAATTTCCCCGGCCAGTTCTTCCTGGCGTGCGTGGTCTTCAATTGCCAGCAGCGGCCTGGCCTGGCCGACGTTCAGTTTTTGTTCAACAATCGCTTGCTGCACAGTTTGTGACAGCGAAAGCAGCCGTATCGAGTTGGCTATCGCCGGCCGGCTTTTCCCCAGGCGCTGTCCCAGCTCCTCCTGGGTGAGGGCAAACTCATCGATCAGCCGGCGGTACGACGACGCCTCTTCAATGGGGTTTAAATCCTCCCGCTGCAGGTTTTCGATGAGGGCAATTTCCAGCATCGCCCGCTCATCCATCTCCCGGATCAGCGCCGGAATCCCGCTTAAACCGGCCAGCCTCGCCGCCCGGCAGCGCCTTTCTCCAGCCACCAGGTAGTAATCCCCCTCCGGCGCGGGGGTAACGATGATCGCCTGAACTACACCGTGTTCCTTGATTGAGCTCGCCAGTTCCTGCAATTTCCCGGGATCAAAGTCGGCCCGGGGCTGCAGGGGGTTGGGCCTAATCTGTTCCAGGGGCAGCTCCACGATGTTCTCTTCCCCGGTCAAGGCTTCGTTAATCAGCGCACCCAGGCCCCGCCCAAGCCTTTTTTTATCTTTCAACCTCCAGCCACCTCCCTGGCCAGCGCGAAATACACCTCTGCTCCCTTGCAGCGGGGATCATACTCAAAAATATGCAAGCCATGGCTCGGTGCTTCGCTGAGCCTGACATTTCGCGGAACAATGGTCCGGTAAACCTTTTCTCGAAAATATCCCCGCACCTCTTCAACCACCTGCTCCGAGAGGTTGGTTCTTGAATCGTACATCGTCAAGATGACGCCCTCAATGTCCAATTTTTGATTGAGGTGTTTGCGCACCAGCGTAATTGTATTCATAAGCTGGCCCAAACCTTCAAGAGCATAATATTCACACTGTATCGGTATCAAGACCCCATCAGCAGCCGTGAGCGCATTCAAAGTCAACAGCCCCAGGGAGGGAGGGCAATCGATCAGAATATAAGAGTAGTCCCCTTCAATCGGCCTGAGCGCCTCTTTTATTTTAACCTCGCGGGAAACTGTAGGAACCAGCTCTATCTCTGCGCCGGCCAGCTGTATTGTTGCCGGCGCTACAAACAGATTTTTCCAGCGGGAGGCTAGAATAATCCGGTCCAGGGGCAAGCCGTTAATTAAAGCGTCATAAACACACACCCTGATCTCCTTTTTGGAAAGGCCCATGCCGCTGGTGGCATTGCCCTGCGGATCAATATCGAGCAGTAATACTCTTTCCCCCATGCGCGCCAGGGCGGCACTCAGGTTTACTGC
>JAAZIE010000116.1 GCA_012510305.1 Bacillota bacterium
GAGTAGTGCAGCGCCATCCTGATCGACGGAAAGCGCTCCAGGACAGCGATAAAGGGCTCGTAGGTCTGCTCAAAGCTGTTTTCAAAGACCTCGCCCAGGTTCCCCACAGGCTGGTGGTTGTGCAGTGCAAGAATAAAGTAGATCTTTCCGCGGTGCTGCTTCATGTTCCCTTTTTCCTTTCTCCCGAATAAACCGGGCCGCCTCTTCTGGCGCAATTTCATTGATATAGACGCCGCTGCCCATCTCAAAGCCTGCGTTGACGCCGACCCGGGGGAGCAGCTCCAAGTGCCAGTGATAATAGGGCAGCGGCGGGCTGCGCAGGGGCGCTGTACGCAGATAATAGTTGTACGGCGCATCACCCAGGGCGCGCGCCATAATCCCGAGCACCTCTTCGAGAATTGCCGCCAGCGCCGCCCGCTCGTAAACAGTTGTTTCCAGGAAAGAGGCCCGGTGCCTGCGGGGTAAAATCCAGGTTTCGAAAGGGCTGCGCGCAGCGGCGGGGATAAAAGCGCTGCAGCCCTCGTTTTGAGCCACGATCCGCTGCCCAAAACGGTTTTCTTCTTCTTCAAGCCGGCAGAAGGGGCAACCTCCTTCGGAAAGATAGAGATCCTGGGATCGCTCCAGCTCCCGGCGCAGCAGCGCCGGAACAAAGGGCAGTGCCACCAGCTGCGAATGGGGATGCTCCATCGAAGCGCCCGCCTCGCGGCGGTGATTGCGGTAAAACTGCAAATAACGCAGGCCGGGATCGCGGGACAGCGCCTCTCCGCGCCGGTAAAGAGCCTCGATCACCAGTTCCATCTGCCGCGGGGGAAAATTGCCGGGATGCCGGTTATGCACCGGCGTTTCAATGAGCACTTCGTGGGCGCCGTAACCGGAAGGAAAAGAGCTTTCTGCCGTGAGCTGCCCCTGAGCAGATCGCTCCACCGCCGGATAGCGGTTCGGGACCACCCGGACCTTCCAGCCCCTGCCGTCCCGCACCGCGGCGCTGCGCCCCAGCGCCATAGTTTCCGGAGGCGTCATCTGCTCATTGCCGGCGCAAAAAGGACAGCTTTCCACGTAGGCCGGCCCGGGATCGCGACCCTCACGCCCCTGCAGATCCTTCCCGCCGCCGGTACCGCCGGCCGGGGGCCGCGCAGAGCGCTGCGGGGCAATGATCACCTGCCGCCCGGAGATGGGATCACTGCGAAATTCAGACAAAAAGGCACCCCCGCCATAGTGATTAACACGCAAAACCCGCCCTGAAGGCTCCAGATAGCATCCGTTAATGGACCGCTTTTCGTTAGAAATCGTGCAGGAGAAAATTCAAGGCTAGGTTGCCCGCAGGCGGCTGTTTTATTCCGGCGAAATAGGGCGATCCCCCCGGATATATATCGCTGATCATAGGGAATAATAGCAGTTGTAATTAGCGCTTGCCCCCGGAAGTTATGACAACTGCAGGGCAGGTCCTAAAAACATCCCCGGTATATCCTGAAGGAGGTAGACGGTGGGTCAAACAGAAACGAACTCTTTAAACCGCGGTGAGCCCCTGCCGCAGTTCTATGGAGAAGATCTGCTGGTAATTTTGCCGCGAGATCCTTACTGCATCTTTGCCTTCTGGGAGCTCGGCCAAACCGCCCGGGAAGCCCTTGAAGAGCAGGTGGGAGCGGAACAGCGGCCGGGCCTTTCTTTGCAGCTGCGGGTCTTTAAACATGCCGGCAACAATGAAGAAATCGTAGAGAGCTATTTTGATCTCAGCCCGGGCTGGGAGGATGGGAGCCGGTACATCCCGGTGCCGGAGGCGGATAGGCTTTATCATGCTGAACTGGGCTGGACGCCGGCGCAGGGTTCGTTCCAGGCTCTTTTGCATTCCAACAGCATCCGCACACCGCGCGACCGGATCAGCGATCTTGTCGACGA
>JAAZIE010000117.1 GCA_012510305.1 Bacillota bacterium
GATCCAGGAGGTGACCCGGCAGGCCGGGCTCATGGCCGGCGGTGATTTTTCACAAAGGATCAAGGTAAAGTCGGCTGATGAGATCGGCAGTCTGGGAGCGGCCTTTAACCATCTGGCCGGGCGCCTGGATCAGAACATTAAAAAGATCTCTACGCAAAAAAGTAAAATCGAAGCGATGATCAATCATATGAGCGACGGGGTGATCGCTCTTGACGGAAAGGGGCGCTTTATTCATATCAACCCGGCTGCACAGAGGCTCTTGAAAAAAATCCCCCGCCCGGGGCGCTCCGGTTTTCGCTTGTTGAGGGATTTGATTGGAGCGGTGCCGCTGCGGCAATATATTAGTGGACGAAAACCGGTTACCCTGGAAGTATCCAACGAGAATCCGGCTGAAGTCCTGAAAGTGACCCTGGCTCCTTTCAAGGAGGAAGGGGGGAGAATGGACGGTACGCTGGTGGTGCTTCGAGATGTCACCGTAGAGAGGGCGCTGATCAAACAGCAGCAGGAATTTGTGGCCGATGTATCTCATGAACTGAGGACTCCTTTAACCACGGTAAAAAGTTATGTAGAAGCTCTCCTCGACGGTGCCGCCGCGGATCCGGATACTCGCGGCCGTTTTTTAGATGTGTTAAACCGCGAAACCGAGCGGATGGTGGACCTGGTCAGAGATCTCCTGGAGCTGTCCGGGCTGGGCTACAGCCAAAAAGAGCTGCAAAAAACGAGGATAGACCTGCATACCCTGGTCGGAGAAGCCCTGGAGCAGCTGCAGCAGAAAGTTGGGTTCAGGCTCCTCCAAATAGAACTGGCTATTTCACCGGATCTCCCCCCCCTGTGGGTGGACCGGGAGACAATAATGCGTGTTTTTTTGAACCTGCTCGGCAACGCCCTCCAGTACACCCCCGCGGGTGGTAAAATCAAGATTGGGGCGATAAAAATTAAGAAGGACCGGCTGCAGGTATATATTGAAGATACGGGGCCCGGGATACCCCCGGCGGACCTGGAAAGGATCTTCGAGCGTTTTTATCGTGTGGAGAAGACCCGCAGCCGGGATTACGGCGGAACCGGCCTGGGCTTGCCCATCGCCCGCCGGGTTGTTGAGGCTCACGGCGGTGAAATAGGGTTGGAGAGCACCGTGGGTAAAGGAACAAGGGCCTGGTTTAACCTGCCCACCGCGCACCCGGAGAAAGGTGGCGAGACCGGTGAAGGAAAGGGCTAAAAGTGTGCTGCTTTGCTTGCTGGTCCTCTGCAGCCTCATTTTGACCGGCCAGCTCTGGTTTGGGCGTCATTCGGAGGAAACGATGGCAGAAGACAGTTACGAGCCGGCCTTTTTTGAGGAAACACGGCCGCTGGAGCAGATGATCTTGCCGCGGCGGATTTATGTTTTCCAGGAGGGACGCTGTTACCAGGCCCGCCGGGGCGGTCCGATTTTTAATCTTTTCTGGGGGGAACTTTCCGGGATGCTGCAGGAGATCGGCGGGCCGGAATATTACCATGACAAAGAAGGCCTCCCCCCGGAGGCGGAACTTTTCCTTTCTCTGCGTTTCGAGCCGCTTTTGCCGCTGGGGCCGGAAAGTATTTGGTTGAAAGATGAACACAACGGAAAGCTGGCCGGTATACAGGCCTGGCGCTTTGGAGAGCGCTGTTGGATTGAGCTGGAGGAGATCGGAAGTGAAGTTCGCTTGCTGCTGCTTCCGCCGGGGTGGGGAGAGAAGCTGGCCGAATTCCATGATCGGTTTACGCCTCAACCGGCACAGGCCTGCGAGCTGCTGCCGGAGGGAATGTGGAAACTAACAGCAGAGGTCACAGTGTCCATTGACACGCCGCTATATGTGCCCACGGCTGTTCGAAGCATGGATCAGCTGTCCCTTAAACCGGAGTCACTGGATCGGGAGCTGCTCCTGAACACCTTCTTTATCGATCGCCACCTGGTCCGTGAAATTAAGGAAAAAGACGGCAGCCTCATCTACACGGACGGCGAGCAGGGTTTGCGCCTGGGGAGCGGGTTGGAGTACTCGCATCCCCGCCCGGGGCAAAAGGGAACCGTTCCCACTTATACCGCCGCCCTGTTAAAAGCGGGCAAGGAGATCAGCTACCATGGCGGTTGGCCGGATAATCTTTACCTGGAGGACTTTTACGAACAGGAGCAGGGTAAAGATGCTCCGGGGGGTTACGGGGCGCGT
The DNA here is from genome assembly GCA_012510305.1 of Bacillota bacterium. GTDB lineage: Bacteria > Bacillota > Dethiobacteria > DTU022 > DTU022 > JAAZPQ01. Next base: position 2,181 of record JAAZIE010000117.1, read on the forward strand.
TGGCGCAGTTATCACAGCGGGTTTCCCCTGATGGGGGACAGCGCGGTGGAGATGGATTACTATCACAGCCTGCAGAGTTACCGGCGCAACCTTTATGAGCCTGTTGATCAATCCGGCGGCAGGATGAAGGTAAGGGGCTACCGGCAAGCGCTGAAGGCGGCGTTGTTGATCCTGGAGACAGAAGAAACAGCACCGCTTACGCTGGAGGAGATGGATCTGGGCTATTACTTTACCGGGTCGAAGGCGATCCCGGTATGGATAATTCGCCTTGGCGGGCGGGAGCTGTTGCTGAAAACAGATGAACTTATTCCCCCGGAGGGATGGGAACAATGAACTTAAGCCGGGCCAAAACGATCCTGATCTATGCTTTTTTAGGGCTAAACCTTTTCCTCTGTTTTTTTCTTTTTGGCGATCTGTTTAAAAAACCGCTGCAGATGCGGGTGTCGCACAAACAATGGCATCAAATAAAGGAACAGATCGGCGAAAGCGGCTACCTGGTTGCGGCCAGGGTGGACCGTGCTGCCCGAAAAAGCGCTTTTTTAACGGTGTCGCCTTCAGATGATCCGGAAAGGGCGATCCGGAGCCGCTTCGAGATGATCCCGGGGTCTTCCGCCCCGGACGGTTCCTTATACTTCAGGGGGGAGGAGGCGCGGTTAAAGGTCCTTCCGGGAGGGCTGTTACAGCTTGAATTAACCCCCGGGAAACCGCTTTCCAAAGAGGTTGCCGCCGTCGACGAAAAGGCCATGGCCGCGCTGGTGGAGCGGTATCTTAAAGAAAACAAGCTGGTCCCGGCCGAAATCCGCTACGATCATATGACCGCTTCCGGCAGCAAGACTGTTTTGCATTACCGGCAGACCGTCGGGGGGGCGTCTTTATTCAGCGGTTATCTGGATGCGATTCTGGAAAATAATACTCTTATGGCGCTGGAGATCTACCTGCTGGAGCCGGAGCCCCGGGCCCGGGGGCGGGAGATGGAGATCATCCCCGCTGCCAGGGCCTTGTTGAGACTGGTGGAGATCCTGGGGCCCAGCTCCTCTCCGAAACGAATTATCAGGGTGGACCCCGGTTTTTACAGCCGCCAGTACGATGCGGAAAAATGGGAGGTGCCCCCGGTTTGGCGTTTTTTATTCGACAACGGGGATAGCTGTTTTATCAATGCTTTTACCGGCAACCTGGAACCGGAAACTTCTAACTGATAGGGGAAGATGAAGTGCATAAAATAATTTTGCATGGAGGAAATAAGCTTAGAGGGCGGGTTAAAATCAACGGTGCCAAGAATGCAGCCCTGGCCATTCTGCCGGCGGTTTTGTTGGCTTCTGAAAAGGTTACCTTACATAACGTCCCCGATATCACCGATGTGCGCACGATGCTGCGTATTATTGAGGATCTGGGGACCACTATCCGCCGCCGGGGGCGCAATACGCTGGAGTTTTATCCATCGAGTTTGCGTGGGTATGCGCCTCCCTACAACCTGGTCCAAAAAATAAGGGCTTCGTCTTATCTTATGGGCAGCCTGCTGGCCCGTTTTGGAAAGGCTACCGTCCCCGTCCCCGGAGGCTGCGACCTGGGACCGCGCCCCATCGACCAGCATCTGAAGGGTTTTACCGCCCTGGGCGCCGATTGCCTGATCGAGCACGGCTTGATCAACCTGGCCTCGGGCAAGCTCACAGGCGCTCATATTTACTTTGATGTAGTCAGCGTGGGCGCTACCGTTAACCTGATGCTGGCTGCAGCGGCGGCAGAGGGGCGGACTGTGCTGGAGAATGTGGCCAAGGAACCGGAGATAGTAGATCTGGCCAACTTTTTGAATGCCATGGGCGCGGTGATCAAGGGTGCCGGGACCGACGTGATCAAAGTTGACGGCGTCAAAGAATTTGGCGGTGCCGAGCATGCCATTATCCCCGACCGTATTGAGGCGGGCACCTTTATGCTTGCTGTTGCCGCAACGGGCGGCGAGGTCATCGTAGGAGGGGTTATTCCGAAACACCTGGAGGCGGTTACGGCAAAACTGAGGGAGATGGGCGTGGAGGTGGAGGTAGAGCCCGAACAGATCAGGGTTCGCCGGGAGGGCCCGCTGGTCCCTTCTGCCTTAAAGACGTTTCCTTATCCCGGTTTCCCCACCGATCTCCAGCCCCTGGGGATGGTGCTGCTTGCGGCGGCCGAAGGCACCAGCGTGGTTACCGAGAATGTCTTTGACGGCCGCTTTGGGCACGTGGACGAGTTGGAGAAAATGGGTGCCCGGATCAAGGTTGAAGGGCGGATCGCGGTTATCGACGGGGGCGCTCCTCTTTCAGGGGCGCCGGTTTCGGCAACCGATCTGCGGGCCGGGGCCGCGCTGCTGGTGGCCGGTCTCATAGCGCAGGGGGAGACGGCGCTCAGCGATGCGGAGCATATCTACCGGGGTTACGAAAATATAGAAGAGAAACTGGCCTCCCTGGGAGCACAAATTAAACGCCTGCGGGCCGGGGATTCCTCCAGCCTGGCCGGCGATCCGGGCTGAGATGGAGTTCTGGTTGGTTCGCCACGGACAGACTACGGCAAATGTGAAAGGACGCTTCCAGGGGCGGCTCGATGTTCCCCTTAACGAAACAGGGGGGCGGCAGGCGGCGCTTTTATCCCGCCGCTTAACCCGGTCCGGTTCATTTGGGCTCTTTCTCAGCAGCGATCTGCAAAGGGCCTGGGAGACGGCGGTGATTATTTCCCGGGCAATCAAGCACGACCCTGCACGGGAACCGCTGCTGCGCGAATGTTCCTGGGGTTGCCTGGAGGGTCTCCGGCGCAGCGATGCTGCCGCAGCGTACCCCTTTCTATTTTGCCCCGCTAGCGGCAGGGTGAAGGCTCACCGCTGCGGGGGGGAGGGGGAGCGCAGGCTGCTGGCCCGGACACGGGGTTTGCGGCGAAAAATAGATCGCCGCTTCGGGAGGCCCCAACGGACACTTCTGGTGGGCCACGGGCGGCTGATCAATGCTTTTATCGCCGGGGCCATGGGGTTGTCCAGCAGGCAAAAGTGGCCCTATGCTCCCGATCCGGCCTCCCTGTCCATCC
>JAAZIE010000118.1 GCA_012510305.1 Bacillota bacterium
ATGAAAGACTTTTACGAGCTCTACCCCGCTAAATTCAACAACAAGACCAACGGGATCAGCCACCGCCGCTGGCTGCTTCAGGCCAATCCTCTCCTGGCCGCCCTGGTTACCGAAACTATCGGCCCCGGGTGGATCGGCCGCCCGCAAAATTTATCGCAGCTTTTGGACTATGCCGGCGATGGCTCCTTCAGGGAGCGTCTCTTTCAGGTCAAGCAGCAGAACAAGGCGGCCCTGGCAGAGATCATCAAGGAGCGCTCCGGCTGGGAGGTCGATCCCTGCTCCATCTTCGATGTTCAGGTAAAACGGATCCATGCTTACAAAAGGCAGCTGTTGAACGCGCTGCAGATTTTGCACCTTTACAACCGCCTGCTCGAAGAGCCCGGCCTTGAGATCACCCCGCGCACCTTTATCTTTGGCGGTAAAGCTTTTCCGAATTACGACCTGGCAAAGCGGATCGTCAAGCTGATCAACACCCTTGCGCGGGTGATCAACGGCGATCCCCGGGTTAAGGACAGGCTGAAGGTGGTCTTTTTGGAGAACTACTCCGTCTCCCTGGCGGAGAAAATTATCCCCGCCGCCGATGTGAGCGAACAGATCTCCACGGCCGGCAAGGAGGCCTCCGGAACGGGCAACATGAAATTCATGCTCAACGGGGCGCTCACCATCGGAACCATGGACGGGGCCAACGTGGAGATCGAAGCGGCGGTGGGGCGGGAGAACATCTTTATCTTTGGCCTGGGCGCTGCAGAGGCGGCGCGCTGCCACCGCGAAGGCTACCGCGCAGCAGAATTTTGTTCCCGTGAACCGGGGATCAAAAGAGTTGTCGACCAGCTGCTCAGCGGCTTGTTGCCGGAAAGCCGGGAAGAATTCGCGCCGGTCTACGATTCGCTGATCACCCTTAACGATGAATACCTTGTGCTAAAAGATTTGCCGGACTATGCCCGGGCCCAGGAGCTCCTGGGGGAAACCTACCGCGACAGAAATCGCTGGCTGGAGATGAGCATCAATAATATCGCCCGCGCCGGGCAGTTCTCCAGCGATCAGACCATCGCCCGGTACGCAGCGGAGATCTGGGGAATGAATCTGCCGGCCGGGGAAAACCGCCGCAGCGCATCCTTTAAATAATAAAAAAAAGACAACGCTTTTCCAAAAAAAGTCCGCAAAAGGGCGTTGGTTAAAAATACAGGCAGGATTTGTCGTTTTACCGTCGTAATATAGTCTGGAACGTAATCCATTGACATCTGGAACATGAGCAGCATAAGATAAATCAAATTAGAACGGAGAGGAATAATGGATAATTCAATTGCCGGTAAAATTGACGCTCTTATCTCCAGGTTGGAACAAAAGAGGGCCAATTATTATCCGGCTGATTGGGATGCTGATCCGCTCTATGAGGTTGTTTGCGAGTTGCGTAAAATAGTTGCAGAAAGCGGCGATAAAAAAGCGTCACCTTCTTTAAGACAGGTCGGGATCTCGGGCAAGTAAAACAGGCGCGGCAAAACATTTATAAAGCGCCGCCCCACCGCGTAATGCTGAACCGGCAGCTTTGAAGCTGCCGGTTTAATCTGCTTTCATCTGCCACGGCTGCCCTCCGATATCAAAGGCCCTGCACAATAAAAGGAATATTTACAATGTTGGCAATATATGATATATTTAGAGCGTCAATGACCACTACCGGGAAAGGAGTGAGCGGTGCGGTTACCGCGATCTGGGTACCCCTTTATAAAAGGAGGTGTCAACCTGGTGCTCATTTTATGCACCAGGCAGCAAGATGATGATGGACCATCCCCTGTTGATAACCACGATGTTGCACCGGGCGCGAAAACTTTTTCCAAAGAAAGAGGTTTTTTCGCGCTGTTTTGATCAGGATCATCGCCTGACGTACAGCCAGTTCTATGAACGCACCTGTCGTCTGGCGAATGTACTGGCATCGCTGGGGGTTAAGCCCGGCGACCGGATCGGTTCATTTGCCTGGAACAATCACCGCCACCTCGAACTCTATTTCGCTGTGCCTTGCAGCGGGGCCGTGCTGCACACGATCAACTTACGTCTATTTCCCGACCAGCTTGTTCATGTGATCAACCACGCGGAAGACAAAATCATCTTCATCGATGAAGACCTGGTTCCCCTGCTGGCTCGCATAGCCGATCAGCTCACCACAGTAGAAAAATTTATCATCCTTTCCGACAAAGATGAACTGCCTGAGATAAACTTACCCCGGGCCCTCAGTTACGAAAAGCTGCTTGCCGAAGCCCCGGCGGAATATGATTTCCCCGAAGATCTCGATGAAAATACCCCCGCAGCGATGTGCTATACCACGGCAACAACCGGAGCGCCCAAGGGAGTGATCTATACCCACCGCTCCATCTACTTGCACGCCATGATGGTTGCTCTGCCCGATGTGCTGAATGTCAGAGAGCGCGATTCAATTCTGCCGGTTGTGCCCATGTTCCATGTACTTTCCTGGGGGATCCCCTACGCCGGGGTTTGGATGGGCTCAAAACTCGTTCTCCCGGGCCGCTTGCTTACCCCGGAAGCGATCTGCAAGCTCATTGAAGAAGAAAAAGTTACCCTCCCGGTGGGGGTGCCGACAATCTGGATTGGCCTTCACCAGCACCTGCAGAGCGGCGCCAGCTACGATTTCAGCAGCGTTACCTATATCGTCAATGGAGGCTCGGCGATCTCGAAATCGCTGATCAAATCCTTTGAAGAAAATTACGGGATCAAGGTTTTGCACGGTTACGGCATGACTGAAACCTCCCCGGTCGTTCTAATTTCAGAACCGAAAAGCTACATAGACCAGTGGGATCCCGATCGCCGTTATGCCCAGCAGGCCCGGCAGGGACTGGTTGTGCCCGGCACCGAGATGAAGATTGTCGATGTCAATGGAAAAGAGGTGGCGTGGGACGGTAAAGAGATGGGGGAACTCTGTTTCAAAGGCCCCTGGATCGCCGACTCCTACTACCGCGATCCGGAGAGAAGCGCCGAAGCCTTCCGCGACGGTTGGCTTCACACCGGCGATATTGTGACCATCGATGAAGAAGGGTACATCTTTATTCAAGACCGGGCCAAGGATCTGATCAAGAGCGGTGGCGAGTGGATCTCCTCCATCGATCTGGAAAATACGATCATGGCGCACCCCGATGTTGTTGAAGCGGCGGTGATCGCCATACCCGATGAAAAATGGGTTGAGCGGCCAATGGCCTGCATTGTCCTGAAGGAATCAGCTCGGGAAGAGGTTGATCAGCAGGATATTCTTGAATTTTTAAAAGACAAGGTGGCAAAATGGTGGATTCCCGATCGCGTACTCTTCCTGGATGAGATTCCCAAAACCAGCGTGGGCAAATTCAATAAAAAAGAGCTGCGCAAAACCTACTCTTGAGCCGGCTCTCACCCGGTGTGACCACGAGCGGTGTCGCCCTGCAGCGGCGACACCGTTTTCTTGATTTCCCGCTGGCCCTTTTTCTCCCCGTTCTCTTTTTACGCCCTGCCCCCCTTCAACGTCACGTTAACCGTCCGCGCCCTCCGGTCATCCCCGCCGGCCCTTTTTCTCCCCGTTCCACCTTTTACGCCCCGCCCCCCTTCAACGTCATCCTGAGGGCGCAGCCCGAAGGATCTCGAAGACAAAGGCCGCTCTAGAAAAACCGTTACCGCATCCTGCCGGCCCTTTTCTCGCCTTACGACCTCCCTGCCGGTCGCTCAATCATTGGCTCCGGCTTGAACATGACGACAAAGAAATCTTTAACCCTCGCCAAGATCCCCCTGGCTTTCTACATAATTGCTCAGGCGGCCAATTCCGTGAATATCGACACCGAAGGTGTCACCAGGGCTCAGCGGCCCGATTCCCACAGGTGTGCCGGTCAAGATTACATCGCCGGGTAGCAGCGTCATGCAGTGCGAGATAAATTCGATCAGTTCGGCTACCGAAAACAGGTGTTCAGCGGTGTTTCCTGCCTGGACCACCTTGCCATTTAAAATGCCTTTCACCGGTAACGCCTCGGGGTCGGCAATTTCCGTGTTAATTGCCGGGCCTAGAGGGCAAAAAGTATCAAAACCCTTGGCGTAAGTCCACTGGCCGCCGGGGGGTTGCAGATCGCGTGCAGTAACATCGTTTCCACAGGTGTAACCAAAAACATAGTCCAGGGCCCTCTCTGCGCCAACCCGGTGTGCCCGGCGTCCCATGACCACCGCCAGTTCGGCTTCGTAATCGACCCGGCGGCTCTGGGGCGGCAGCACGATGGCCTCTTCCGGGCCGATCACCGCCGTTGACGGCTTCAGGAAAATGATCGGCTTATCGGGCACCGCTGCTTTTACCTCAGCAGCGTGCTCCCGGTAGTTCAGCCCAACGCAGACAACCTTATCCGGCCGGCAGGGCGCCAGCAGCTTTACCGCTTTATGGTCAAATACCTTTCCGGTTTCGCTAAAGGAAGCTTTGTGCCAATCTTCCCCGGGGTCCGCCACCTCTTTGATAGAGCTGCCCTGCTGGATACCATAATGTACCTTTTGCTCACTTAAAAAACGCACCAATTGCATTACAGTATATCTCCCCCGTCATTTATGTTGAATTTGGTTGGATTAATAACCCGTCCAAAACCCCGTTCCAGAGTTCGCGATCACGCCTTGTTTTACCTTCCGGCTTCCTTGTAGGAAATAGCTGCCGGTTTATCGAAATAAGAATAGTGTGTCATATATCTGTCACTGCCGGATGATATGTTTTTTGTCAGGCAAGCATGCTCAACCGGCCCCATGTAAAAATGGGGAGCCGTATTGAAGGGGGGTATCTGGATTGACCCGCTATCCCCGGACCGGCACCCAGCCGGAAACACTGGTGAATATTCTGCTCACCGTTGTCGAGAAAACCACTTCGGGCGGAGCCACCCTGGAAGATCTCCAGGAGGCCTACAAGGAGATCAACGACCGGCATCCCTCTGTAAGGACGATTTACCGCTTGATCCGGCGGCTGAACCTCTTTTTTGATCCCCTCTGCTACGGAGAAAGACCGGAACCGGCCGAAGTGAAACCGGATGATGGTGATACAGGCGAAACCGTGACCGGGACTAAAGCGATCTGCGGGCATAGGCGCGGCCGCAAAACCTACTATACCTTCCATCATGGTGAACTGCCCTCCGACAAACACGACACCACCATGCTGCTTTTAGGGATCTATCCGCAGCTGCGGGGAGCGATGAAAAGCAGCATCAAAATGGCGATGCGGAGCATTTTTAGAAATACGCTTTCCGGTTTAAGCACCTTCGCCGGTATTTTAAGCGAGTTGGAGCAGATGGTGCATGTCACCGGCGCTTTCCCCGCCGATCCGGCGAAAAGTGAAGCGATGATCAAGGAGATCCTGCGCGCCATCAGGGAAAAGAAAAGGGTCCGCCTCGGTTACCTGCGCACCTATGACGGTGCGGTTACCGGTAGGGTGGTCGAGCCCCACGGCCTGCTCTGCCGTTTGAACAACTGGTATCTCACCGGCCGGTGCACCAAGCGGCGCCAGAGGCGGGTCTTTCTACTGTTAAACATCAAGGAGCTGGCGGTGCTGGAAGACAGTATTTACCGCATGCCTCCCGGATTTTCCCTCAAGGAAGCGTACCGGGATGTCTGGGGCACCTGGACCGAAGATGAGTCCGGTGAGCTGGAGACAGTGCGTCTCAAGGTTAAAGCCGGCCCCGCGGAGCGCTTCCGGCACAACCTGTTCCATGAAAGCCAGCAGTGCGAAGAGCTCCCCGGCGAAGCGCTGGCGGTGACCTACCGGCTCACCGCAGCGCAGGAGATGATCTCCTGGCTGATGAGCTGGGGCGACGCCGTCGAGGTGCTGGAACCGGCCTGGCTCAGGGATGAGTTGATTAAGAACCTGCAGGAAACGATGCGGTGCTATCTGCGAAAAGGGTAAGGGGAATACAAAGGTCATCTTTGCAACGGCATTGTTTTTTCTTTCAAAGGCAGCATCGGGCTGATTAAGGGGGTAGGATTAATGAACTGTCCGGACTGTGGAAGAGTTACCCAGGGTGGAAGAAACACCTGTCCCTGGTGTGGAGTCCTTGTCACCAACCCTGATGCGGGCGTCGTTGCCAGTCCGGGCAGGAGGCTTGGCGGCCACATTTTAGACATGGCTGTCTGGGCATTTCTCTGGTTTGTTATTGTTACCACATTCGCCGGCGGTGCAGAAACGGATGACGGCGGCAAAATGTCTTTAGGCCTTTTGCTGCTCCTTGCCTCCATTACTTGTTACCTGATTTTACTTTCCCGGGGCAAGTCGTACGGTAAATGGCTCCTTGGGATGAGAACGTTTCATACCTCCGGTAAACCTGCAGGTTTTTGGATCATGCTGTTAAGGGAGACAATCGGCAAGTTTATCAGCGGAATGGTGTTTTCCTTGGGTTTCTTGTGGCTTTTATGGGATCCAGATCACCAAACCTGGCACGACAAACTTGTCAGCACTGTTGTTATGTCGCCAAACAGACACCGGGAGTCACTGGAGCTGTAAATTAAGCAGAAGGGGTTTTATCAAAAAAGGTTTACCAATACATTATAGAGAAATATATTAATATTCCAAACCAAGTTTGTAAAGGGGGCTGCTCTTTGAAACTTTTAGAGCTGCTGGAGCATAATCGGGCCAACCATTACC
>JAAZIE010000119.1 GCA_012510305.1 Bacillota bacterium
ATATACATCAGCTCTTTGTCAAACAGCGGCCGCTTCAGCTCCACGGCGGCTTTGCGCACCTGGACCTAAATATCGTTCGCCTCTTCGTTGGAAAGATCGATCCCGTATTCGACAAATTTCATCTTTACGGCCTTGCTTCCGGAGTGCTTGCCGATAATGATCTGGCGCTGCGCCCCCACTTCCTCGGGGCTGAAGATTTCATAGGTGCCCGGAAATTTCAGGACCCCATCGGCATGGATCCCCGACTCGTGGGCAAATGTGTTCGACCCCACAATGGGCTTTCCCGGGTACAGGGTGCGGCCGGAGGCCCGGGCCACATATTCACACAGGTTCAAGAAATCCTTTGTGTTCATCCCCAGGTTCATCCCGTAAACAAACTTCAGGGCCATGGCCACCTCTTCGAGGGCGGCGTTACCCGCTCTCTCACCGAGGCCGTTTACCGTAACCCCGATAAAACGGGCCCCCGCCTTGATCCCGGCCAGCGCGTTGGCCGTGGCCATTCCAAAGTCGTTGTGGGTGTGCATCTCGATCTCCATGCCGGTGGCATCGATGATCCGGCCGATCACCTCGTAGGTCCTGAAGGGCTCCAGGACCCCGATGGTGTCACAGTAGCGCAGCCGGTCGGCGCCGGCGGCCTGGGCCTCCCGGGCAAAGCGGATCAAAAAGTCGAGCTCGGTGCGCGAGGCGTCCTCGGCATTGACCGAGACATAGACCCCTTCGTTTTTGGCGTACTCCACCGCCTTGGTCATATTTTCAAGAACCCACTCCCGGGAGGTGCGCAGCTTGTGCTTGATATGAATATCGGAGCTGGAAATGGATACGGCCACAGCGTCCACCCCGCAATCAAGCGAGTGGCGAACATCGTTGACATTGGCCCGGTTCCAGGCCATGATGCTGGCTTGAAGACCGAGTGAGGCGATCTGCCGGATCGCTTCTTTCTCATCACCGCCCATCACCGGGATGCCCGCTTCGATCTGGTGGACGCCCACATGGTCGAGCATTTTGGCGATGCGCAGCTTTTCCCGGTTGGAGAAGACCACCCCCGCGGTCTGCTCCCCGTCGCGCAAAGTTGTATCCACAAGCATGATTGAACCTTTTTCCAGCCCTTCGTTGAATCTCTTCATCAAAAAACCCCCTTACACCTTCTGCTAACGGACCTGTCCTGATCCCTGCACAATATATTTTAAACTGGTCAGCGCTTTCAACCCCATGGGGCCGCGCACATGCAATTTCTGGGTGCTGATCCCCATCTCGGCGCCCAGCCCGAATTCGTTGCCGTCGGTAAAACGGGTTGAAGCGTTAACGTAAACTGCCGCGGCGTCCACCCGGCTTAAAAAGAGGCGGGCGCGCCGGTAATCGGCGGTGACGATCGCTTCCGAATGCCCGGTGCCGTAGCGGCCAATATGTTCAATTGCTTCATCGATTGAAGAGACAGCCCTTACGGCCAGGATGAGGTCCAGGTATTCGTTCCCCCAGTCCTCCTTAACGGCTTTCTTTACGGCCTCGTGGTAGTCGATCACGCAGGGACAGCCGCGCAGCTCCACCCCGGCCCGGTGCAGTTTTGAAAATACCGCCGGCAGCACCTTCTCCTTTACAGCTTCGTGCACCAGCAGCGTCTCGATGGCGTTGCAGACTCCGGGGCGCTGCACCTTGGCATTGAAGGCTATCTCCACGGCCATCTCCTTATCGGCGCCCTCATCGATATAAAGGTGGCAATTGCCCGCCCCGGTTTCGATTACGGGAACGGTGGCATTTTCCACCACCGCTTTGATCAGCGAGGGGCCGCCCCGCGGGATCAACAGATCCACCTTCTCATCCAGCCGCATCAGCGTGCGGGCGGCGGCGCGGTCGGTATCCTCGATCAGCTGAACCGCTGTCTCCGGCAGGCCCGCCTCGCGCAGCTGCTCCTGAATTATTTTCACCAGGCAGATATTGGATTGAAGCGCCTCAGAACCGCCGCGTAAAATGACCGCGTTCCCCGATTTCAGGGTCAACCCGGCGGCGTCAACGGTGACGTTGGGACGGGATTCGTAGATAATACCGATCACGCCCATGGGCGTGCGCACCCGGCCCACCTGCAGCCCGCTGGGGCGGAGCGTCGCCCCGGTAACTTCGCCGATGGGATCCTCCAGGGCTGCAATCTCCAGCAGCCCCTCCGCCGCCCCGGCAATCCTCTCCTCGTCCAGCATCAGGCGATCTTCCAGCGCCTTGCTGAACCCGGGACTGGTTTTAAACTGCTCCAGATCCCGGGCGTTGGCCGCGATAATATCCCCGCTCCGTTTTTTCAAAGCGCCGGCGATAAGGCGCAGCGCCTTATTTTTAGCTTCAGTGGAGGCGGTGGCCAGGTATGTCGCAGCGGCACGCGCCTGCTCAGCTTTATCCACAACTTCAGTATGCATCGTTCTATTCCTCCTTTTTTTGCACCCTGCAACCCGGTGCTCTTAACTGCAGTGATGGACGACCAGGTTGTCCCGGTGAATGACTTCGTCACCGGCCTCCCTGCCGATGAGGCGGATAATATCGTCGCTGCTTTGTTTCTTGATCAAAAGCAGCTCATCGGAGGAGAAACTGCTCAGTCCCCGCCCAATCTCCCGCCCCTGCCGGTCGCAGACCGCCACCAGGGCGCCCTTTTTAAAAGAACCCTTGACCTCGAGCACCCCTACCGGCAGAAGGCTCTTTCCCGCCCGGCAGAGCGCTTTCCTGGCCCCGTCATCGATGACGATGCTCCCCTGGACCACCCGGCCGTAAGCGATCCAGCGCTTGCGCCGGCTCAAATAGTTCTGCCGGGGGTGGAAAAATGTGCCCAGGGGGTCACCGCTTAAAATGCGGTGCAGCGCCCCCGCCTCTCTCCCCCCTGCAATGATCATGCCCACGCCTGAATTGGCGGCAATTTCAGCGGCCTGCAGCTTGGTGACCATACCCCCGGTAGCGAGGCTGTCCCCGGGGCCGGCGGCGCATTCCCTTATTTCCGGAGTAATCTCGTGCACCTCGGGAATCAAGCGTGCTTTCGGCGATGACTCCGGATCGGCCTCGCAGAGCCCGGCGGCGGTCGTCAGGATCACCAGCAGATCGGCATCGCAAAGACCGGCGACCATGGCGGAAAGGCGATCGTTGTCTCCCAGCTTGATCTCCTGAACGGAGACGGTATCATTTTCGTTGATCACCGGCACCACGCCCCACCTGAGCAGGGTGAGAATGGTGTTGCTGGCGTTAAGATAGCGCCTCCGGTTGGCAAAATCCCCCCTGGTCAGCAGCAGCTGTGCCACCGTCCGGCCATATTCCAGAAAAAATTTTTCATAGAGCTGGATCAGCACACCCTGGCCCACGGCGGCGGCGGCCTGCAGCTCGGGGATGCTCTCGGGACGGCGTTCCATCCCCAGGCGCCCCATCCCCGCGCCAATCGCTCCAGAAGAAACCAAAATGATTTGCCGTCCCCGGTTGGCCAGATCGGCCAGCTCGCGGACAAATTTTTCAATAAAGAGAAGGTTCAGCTGCCCCGTATCATAAGTCAGCAGCCTGGTCCCGATCTTCACTACAATCCGCTTTGCCGTGGAGATATGTTCGTTTCTCTTACTCAAGTTTCAGCTCCCCCGCTCTTTCTACAGCCGCCTCTACCGCAGCGATGAGGCTGCCCCTGAAGGATCTATTCTCCAGCACCGCCAGCGCTGCGGCGGTTGTTCCCGCCGGCGAAGTAACCTCGCGGCGCAGCTCCGCAGGCGGGCGGCCGCTCTCCTTGAGCATGCGCGCCGCGCCCAGCACCGTCTGCAGGGCCAGCTTCGAGGCGCTTTCATGATCCAGCCCCGCGTTCACCCCGGCGTCGACAAGGGCCTCCACAAAGAGATAGAGATAAGCCGGGCCGCTGCCGCTCAAGCCGGTAACCGCATCGAGCAACTTTTCCGGTACCGCCAGGGTGAGGCCCAGCCCTCCGAGCAGTTCTTTGATTTCAGCAGCCTCTCCGGCGCCGACGGCGCTGCCGGCACTCATGGCGATGGCCCCTTCGCCAATCAAACAAGGTGTATTGGGCATCAGCCGGATAATTTTGCTGCCGGCCGGCAGCAGCTCCCGGTAAAACTGCATCGTCACCCCGGCGGCCAGCGAGATGAGCAGGTGAGCACCGGGCTGGAAATGTTCTTTCCAGGAGTTCACCGCCCCGGCCACATCCTGCGGTTTCACCGCCACAAAAATACAACGGCTCTTTTGCAAAAGCACTTCGGGGCCGGCGGCCACTCGGAGCCCCCACTCGCCGGCGGCGGCTTCCGCTCTCTTTTTATCCTGGTCGTAGACCCGGATATCTGCAGGGCTAACCGCTCCGGAAGAAGCGATTCCCCGGGCCAACGCTGCGCCCATGGCGCCGCAGCCGATGATCCCGATGCCGGACCTGGGCATGCCTCCCCCCGCCTTTCTGTATGTGATTACGTCTTATTTTATAATAACAGCACCAGCGGTGCAACAGAGAGGGAAAAAGCTGTCTGAAAAAGAACGCGGGGATGCGCAAACCGCTGCCGGGACCGCCTTCCCGGAAGGGGCTTTTCAGTTGTTTGACAAAGCAAACGCGGTGGATTAAAATAACCTTAGCAGGGGAGTAGCTCAAGCGGTAGAGCACTGGTCTCCAAAACCAGGGGCTGCGGGTTCGAGTCCTGTCTCCCCTGCCATTTTTATTCAGCCAAGGCCCCTTCTGGGGGAACGGCGCCGCACCTGCGGCCGCCGGAAAAGTTTACTGGTGGTCTTTCTCCACCAGTTCCCTGATGTCGCGAAAATCTTCATAATGCATACCAACAGCCTCTCGCAATTCCCTGGCGATGAACATCCGCGTGGCCATGACCAGGTATCTTTTCCCCCTGGCCTTCAACAGGTGCATGGGACGCTCAAAATCTCCATCGCCGCTGACCAACACGGCCATATCATAATGTTCTATCGTATTAAACATATCCAAAACGATCTCAATATCCAAATTAGCTTTTTGCCTGTATGTGCCGTCGTCCTGCAAAACGTTCTTTAGATCCTTTGTCACCAGGGAGTAACCCATGTACGTAAGTGCCTTCAAGTATTTATCCTGCCGGGCCTCCGGGTGGCCGTCCTTGCCCACATAATAGTTGGCGTCAATCAACTGACCTTTACCGCGAACATAATCGAGCAGCTTGCGGGGATCGATCCACCACCCCAAATCCTTTTGCTGCATGTAAAAGAAATTGCCCCCGTCAACAAAAAGTGAAATCCTCAATTTACCCCCCCCTTCTCTTATATCTATTCGGGAAAGGGGGCGTTTTGCCTTTCAAAATCTTAAAATTATTCCATAAAAGCTGTCGCCGTTATTCAATCATCCCGGCGGCGCGAGCTTTTCCGGCCCTTGCGGACCTCGGATAAAAACCTTCTGCGATTTTGCCGGATCTTGTTTTTTAGCCTGATCCTGCGGTAAAGATCGGGCCCGAAGAAGACAAAATAATTTACCACCGCTGCTGCAGCGGCAATTTTATGCGGCAGCCCCGCCAGGATCACGGTTCCGCCAAGCAGGGCCCAGTTCAGCCAGGCGAGGTACTTTACTTTCACCGGCAGGATAAAGAAGAGGAGAACTTGAAAATCAGGGTAGAGAAAGGCGAAAGCGAGGAAAAGTGAAAGGTTGAGATAGACTCCCGTGTCCCCGTATCCGGTGATAAAAGCGGCCGCGGTGGTGCCGGCCATCCCGATAAGATAGTAAAGGTTGAACTTGAAGGCGCCCCAGGCCTGCTCCAGCCCCGAGCCCACGATGTAGTAGAAGTAGAGGATAAAAATAATCCAGACAGGCGAAGTGGAGGGAGGAATAAAGAGATAGGTTACCAGGCGCCAGACCTCTCCCTGCAGGACGAGCCCGGGATCGAGAACCAACAGCTTATCAGGGGAGATGCCCGCCGGGGCCACCAGGTCGATAATAAAAACAAGAGCATTCAAGGCGATGATATAGAAGATCAGGTTCTTGATCGCGTACTTGCGGTATTTCCGCTCCAGCTTGTTCATCCATTTCAAATCGGCTCACCCCTCCAGGCTGCGATTAAACTTATTGCTGTCGCCGGCGCCCCCTCAACTCCGGCCCCCCAACGGTGCTGCTGCTTGCAGAGGCCGGCACCGCCTCTTACCCCGGGCTTTCCAGCAGCTCAAAAAAGGCGGATTCGTCGAGCACGGTTACGCCCAGCTCGCGGGCGCGGTTCAGCTTGCTTCCGGGCCTGTCGCCGGCTACGAGGAAGTCGGTCTTCCGGCCCACGGAGGAGGAGACCGCGCCTCCCTGCCCGGCAACCAGCTCTGCAGCTTCGCTGCGGGTCAGTCGCTGCAGAGTTCCGCTGAAAACAAAGGTTTTCCCCTCCAGGGCCCTCTCCCCGGCAGCGGCATCCCCGGGCGCCGGTTCGCTAAAATTCACCCCGGCCTCTTTCAGTTTTTCCAGCAGCACGGCCGTCTCCGGCGCCTCGAAAAAGCGGCGCACCGCTCCGGCGATCTCCGGGCCGATCTCCGCCACCGCGGTGAGCTCTTCCACCCCGGCCCGGCGCAGCCGCTCCAGCGTTAAGAAGTGCTCCGCCAGCAGCCGGGCGGCTCTCTCCCCCACAAAGCGGATCCCGAAGCCGAAAAGAAGCCGGTGCAGCGGCCTCGCTTTGCTTTCGGCAATAGCGCCCACCAGGTTGGCCACGGTTTTTTCCCGGATCCCTTTCAGCTTCAGGTCTAAAATTGAGGAGGCCTTCAGATAATAGAGATCGGCCAGATCCCGGACCAGCCCTTCCCGCCAGAGCAGCTCGGCCATCGCCGGCCCCAGCGTATCGATATTCATCGCCCGCCGCGAGGCAAAGTGAACCAGCCTTTCCACCACCTGCGCCGGGCAGGAGGGGTTGAAGCAGCGCCGCGCCGCCTCACCTTCGAGACGGGCCACCGCCGCCCCGCAGGAGGGGCAGCGGTCAGGCATCCGAAAAGCTTTTTCGCTGCCGCTGCGCTTCTCCTTGAGCACCCGCACGATCTCGGGGATGATCTCGCCGGCCTTGCGAATAACCACCGTATCACCGATCATCACCTCTTTTTCAGCGAGGATATCCTCGTTGTGCAAAGAGGCCCGCTGCACCGTGGAGCCGCTGATGAAAACAGGTTCCAGCACAGCCACCGGGGTAATCGCGCCCGTCCGTCCCACGTTGACGAGGATATCGCGAACCCGGGTGGTTTTCTCTTCCGGAGGATATTTGAAAGCGATCGCCCAGCGCGGACTGCGCGCCGTGCTGCCCAGGCGCTCCTGCAGGCTCAGATCGTTAACCTTGATCACGGCGCCGTCGATCTCGTAAGGCAGCTCGCGGCGTCGCCGGGCCCAGCCGCTGCAGAATTGAGCGGCCTCTTCGATATTGCGGCAGAGCATGCGCTCTCGATTCACCGGCAGGCGCAGCTTTTCCAGGTAGCCCAGCAGCCCGGCCTGGGTGCTCACCGGCAGACGGTGCTCCCCCAACCCGTACAAATATATCCGCAGCGGTCGGGAGGCGGTAATGCGGGAATGGAGCTGGCGCAGCGAGCCGGCGGCGGCGTTGCGCGGGTTGGCAAAAAGGGGCTGCTCCTCCCGGAGCCGCTTCTCGTTCAGCTTTTTGAAATCATCCCGCCCAATGTAGACTTCGCCGCGCACCTCTACCGTAGCCGGTTCAGCCAGCATGAGCGGCAGCTGCCTGATGGTGCGCAGGTTCTCGGTGATCTCCTCCCCGGTAAAGCCGTCACCCCTGGTGGCACCGCGGACAAAGCGCCCCTCTTCATACTGCAGCGAAACAGCAAGCCCGTCCACCTTGAGCTCGCAGATATACTCGACCTCCCCCAGCCCCGCCGACCTCCGGATCCTGCCGTCAAATTCACGCAGCTCTTCCCTTTGAAAAGCGTTATCCAGGCCGAGCATGGGCACCCGGTGCTCCAGCGGGAGAAACTCCAACAGCGGCTCCCCGCCCACTTTTTGGGTGGGGGAGCCGCTCACCCTGAGCCCGGGAAAACGATGCTCCAGGGTGATCAGCTCGCTCATGAGCGCATCAAATTCATGATCGCTGATCCGCGGATCGTCGAGAGTATGGTAGCGGTAATTATGTTCGTTGATCTTTTCTCTTAGCTGCGCCGCCCGCAGGGCCGCCTCATTTTTGTTCTCTTTGTTCATCGTCTTTTTACCTGCCGTTAGTTTTTTCTGCGTTGATCATCTTCAGCCTTTACTGTATATTATCACCCCTCTGCACTGGAAAAACAAGGGTACCCGGGAGTGCATTTTTATTCTCCGTTGCGGCGGCCGTGCAAAGGTGCCGGTACAAAAAAGGAGAAAGGACCACTTGCCTTTTCCTCTCTCTATTGCCGGGGTTATGAAACTGCGATTTTTTCGCGGATATAGTGGACGATGCCCTCCAGCGATGCACCCGGGGTGAAAATAGCATCGGCCGCCCCTTTCTCTTTCAGCACAGCGCCGTCTTCTTCGGGTATAATACCGCCGGCCAGGAGAAGCACCTCGCCCATGCCTCTTTCCTGCAGCAGCTCCCTGACCCTGGGCACCAGCGTTAAATGAGCCCCTGAAAGGATGCTCAGGCCCACCACGTCGACATCTTCCTGCAGCGCCGCTTCGGCAACCTGCTCCGGGGTCTGGTGCAACCCGGTGTAGATTACCTCCATCCCGGCATCCCGCAACGCCCGCGCCACCACCTTGGCCCCGCGATCATGTCCGTCCAGCCCCGGCTTGGCTACCAAAACCCTTATTTTTTTTTCACTCATCCTTGTCCCTCCCTGCCCTTCTTCACAATTGACCGTATCGCCACCCCCATAGGGCGGCCCTAAAACAGGGGCTGCTCCCGGTACTCGCCAAAGACCTCTTTGAGAGCGTCGACGATCTCCCCCTCGGTGGCATAAAAACGCGCCGCTTCCATGATATAGGGGATCAGGTTTTCGCTGCCGGCGGCGGCCCCGGTCAACCGCTCCAGCGACTGCGCCACGGCGATATTGTCGCGGCTTTCTTTCAGCCGGTGCAGCCGTTCAACCTGTTTTTGCTCCACCACCGGATCGATCTTTAAAAGTTCCATATTGAGCGGTTCATCGGTGTGAAA
The DNA here is from genome assembly GCA_012510305.1 of Bacillota bacterium. Classification (GTDB taxonomy): domain Bacteria; phylum Bacillota; class Dethiobacteria; order DTU022; family DTU022; genus JAAZPQ01. The sequence goes on from JAAZIE010000119.1 coordinate 9,057, forward strand.
GCGGTTCACCCCCACCACGATTCGTTCGCCCTTTTCCACAGCCCGCTGGTAGCTGTACGCGGCATCGGCGATCTCCTGCTGAAAAAAGCCCCGCTCGATAGCCGGCAGGACCCCGCCCAGCGCCTCGATGCGCCGGAAATACTCTTCCGCTTCCGCTTCCATTTCACCGGTGAGCGCTTCCACAAAGTACGAACCGGCCAGCGGGTCGGCGGTATTAGCCACGCCGCTCTCGTAAGCGATGACCTGCTGGCTGCGCAGAGCGATCTTAACCGCTTTCTCGGTAGGCAGCGCCAGCACCTCGTCCATGGAGTTGGTATGCAGCGATTGGGTGCCGCCCAGTACGGCGGCCAGCGCCTCCAGCGCCGTGCGCACAATATTATTCTCCGGCTCCTGGGCGGTGAGGCTGCACCCCGCCGTCTGCGTATGAAAGCGCATCATCCAGGAGCGGGGGTTTTTTGCCCCGTAGCGCTCTTTCATGTGGCGCGCCCAGATCCGCCGTGCGGCGCGGTACTTGCAGATCTCTTCAAAAAAGTCGAGATGAGCGTTGAAAAAGAAGGAGAGGCGCGGCGCAAAATCATCAACGTCGAGGCCGGCCTCGATCCCGGCCTCCACATAGGCAAAGCCGTCGGCCAGGGTAAAGGCCAGCTCCTGCACCGCGGTGGAACCGGCTTCGCGGATGTGGTAACCGCTGATGCTGACCGTGTTCCAGCGCGGCACCTCTTTTGCCGCAAAAGCAAAGATATCGGTGATCAGCCGCATCGACGGCTCCGGCGGGAAAATCCATGATTTTTGCGCGGTGTACTCTTTGAGAATATCGTTCTGGATGGTGCCGCCCACCCGGTCCAGCGCGACCCCCCGGTTCAAAGCGTTGGCCAGGTAAAAACACCAGAGCACCGCCGCCGGGCCGTTGATCGTCATCGAGGTGGTGATCTGATCCAGCGGGATCTCCCGGAAAAGCACTTCCATATCTTCCAGGGAGTCCACCGCCACCCCGCAGCGGCCGATCTCCCCGGCGGAGCGGGGATGGTCGGAATCGTATCCCATGATCGTGGGCATATCGAAGGCCACGCTCAGCCCGGTCTGGCCCTGCTCCAGCAGGTAGCGATAGCGCCGGTTGGAGTCGGCGGCATCGCCGAAACCGGAAAACTGGCGCATCGTCCAGAGGCGCCCGCGGTACATATTGGGCTGCACACCCCTGGTAAAGGGATAGCTGCCCGGAAATCCCAGGTCGCGCAGGTAATCGAGCTCCGCCGTGTCGTGCGGCGTGTAAAGATCTTTTATCTTTTTCCCGGATATTGTCTCAAAGGGCTCCCGGCGCTCCCTCTCCGGCCGGGCCTGTTTGCGCCACTCCTTTTCGGCCTGCTGAAATTTTTTACCGGCAACGCTGTCGCCGGACTGTATTTTACCTTCAGCCATTGCTGCTCCTCCTTGAACTTATCCCCCTCAACGATCAGAGGGGAAAATTGATCTGCCGGAGCAGTTCCCGGGCGGCGCCGTATGGATCGCGCCGCCTAAGAGCGATAGCCTCGATCAGTTTCTCCAAAGAAATTTGCGTCTTGATATTTTGCCAAACCCTGCTCTTTACCAGGAACTCAACCAGCTCACCCAGCTCGCTCTCGGCCCTTTCCCGGCGCCTGCTTTCAAGAAAACCGCTTTGTTCCAGGTGGCGCCGGTGTTCCAGCAGCTTCTGCCAGAGCTCTGCAATCCCCTCGCCGCGCAGCGCCATCACCGGTAAGACCGGCGGACGCCAGCCGGGCTCTTCTTTAAGATCGAGCGCTAAGTTGACTTCGGCAACGGTGCGCTCGCTGCCGGGAAGATCGGACTTGTTGATCACAAAAATATCACCAATCTCCATTATGCCGGCCTTGATCGTCTGAACGCTGTCGCCGCCGGCAGGGGTGAGCACCACCACGGTGCTGTCGGCCGTCTTGACGATATCGATCTCCGACTGGCCCACCCCCACCGTCTCGATAATGATCAGATCCTTGCCAAAAGCATCCATCACCTGCACCGCCTCGCGCGCGGCCCGGGACAGCCCGCCCAGGCTGCCGCGCGTCCCCATGCTGCGGATAAAGATGCCGCGGTCAAGCGCATGCTCCTGCATGCGGATGCGATCTCCCAAAATGGCCCCGCCGGTGAAAGGGCTGGTGGGATCGACGGCGATCACGCCCACGGTGAAGCCGCTGCGGCGCGCTTCGCCGAGCAGCCGGTCCACCAGCGAGCTCTTCCCCGCTCCCGGCGCTCCGGTAACCCCCACCAGGTAAGCCTTTCCCGTATGGGGAAAGAGCCGCTGCATAATCTCCTCTTTCAGCGGGTCGTTATTCTCCACCAGCGAGATGAGGCGGGCCAGCGCCCGCCGGTTTCCCTGCAGCAGCTCTTTCACCGGATCCATCCGCACACCCCCGCAAACTGTTTCTGCTCAGTACTCTATTCCTTTACGGCCGGGGACACCTTTCTGGTAATGGTGCTTGATCATGAGCACCTCGCTGACCAGGTCGGCCCGCTTGACCAGCTCCGGCGTGGCGCCCCGTCCCGTCAGGACCAGGTCCACACCGGGCGGCTTCTCCTCGATCAGCTCCAGCAGCTCCGCTTCCGGGATGAGCCCGAAATCGACGGCGACGATGATCTCATCGAGAACAACGAGGTCGTACTGACCGCTTCTGACAGCGCGGCCGGCGCGGTCAAACCCGTCGCGGGCCAGCTCCATGTCGACGGGGTCGGGATGATCGCGCTTGACAAAGCTGTCCCGCCCCGCCCGGTCGACGACCAGGTGAGGCAGCTTCTCCGCCGCCAGAAACTCCCCGTAATCACGCCCTTTCATGAAATGAATCATGTAGACGCGAAAACCGTGCCCCAGGGCCCGCAGCGCCTGCCCCACCGCCGCGGTGGTCTTCCCCTTGCCCTCACCGGTGTAGACCATGACCAGGCCTTTTTTTGCTGTTTCTGCCATTCTTGATTCACTGCTCCTTTCTGCCGGCCGCGAAAGCGTCCGCCCTCCGCCGGCCGGTCTGTTGTCCCTTCAGTTTATTCTCGCAGCAGATAACGTGAAATGACCATGCGCTGCGCTTCGCTGGTCCCCTCGTAGATCTCGGTGATCTTGGCATCGCGCATGAACCGCTCCACCGGGTAGTCGCGGGTATAACCGTAACCGCCAAATATCTGCACCGCCCGGGTGGTAACCTCCATCGCCGCTTCCGAAGCAAAGAGCTTGGCCATCGCCGAAGCCTTGCCGTAGGGCAGCCCTTCATTTTCCAGAAAGGCGGCCTGGTAGGTGAGCAGCCGGGCCGCCTCCACCTTTGTCCCCATATCCGCGAGCATGAACGAGATCGCCTGGAAATCGGCTATGGGACGGCCGAACTGCTCCCTGGTCCTGGCATAGGCGACCGCCTCCTCGAGAGCTCCCTGGGCGATCCCCACCGCCTGTGCGGCGATGCCGTTGCGGCCGCCGTCAAGGGTGCTCAGGGCAATTTTTAGCCCTTCGCCCTCTTTGCCGAGCAGGTTATCCCGGGGCACCCGGCAGTCTTCCAGGATTATCTCCAGAGTCGGCGACGAGCGCAAGCCCATTTTACGCTCTTTTTTGCCGAAGTTAAGACCGGGGGTATCTTTTTCCACGATGAAGGCGCTCATACCCCGGGAACCCTTTTCCGGATCGGTCATGGCAAAGACGAGGTTGATCTCGGCTTCGCCGGCGTTGGTGATAAAGATCTTCGTCCCGTTGAGGATGTAGCTGTCGCCGTCGAGGCGTGCCGTGGCCTGGCCCGCCGCGGCATCGGTGCCGGCGGTGCTCTCGGTGAGGGCATAGGCGCCCAGCTTCTCGCCCAGGGCCATGGGCTGGAGATATTTTTTCTTCTGCTCCTCGCTGCCGTACTTGAAAATAGGCCAACCGGCCAGCGAAATATGGGCGGAAAGCGTCGTCCCCGTGGAAGCATCGACCCGGGAGAGCTCCTCCACGGCGATGACGTAGCTGATAAAGTCGCTTTCGGCCCCGCCGTACTCCTCGGGCCAGGGGATCCCGGTCAGGCCCAGCGCGCCCATCTGGTCAAAGATTTCACGCGAAAACAGCTCCTTTTCATCGCGCTCCTCAGCACTGGGCTGAACCTCTTTCTCGGCAAAGTCCCGCACCATCTGCCTTGTCATCTTCTGTTCATCGGTGAGCACAAAATTCATTTTACCTACCTCCAGTTCATTTTTTATTTATTTTTCAGTAGCTCCCGCGCGATGACGATGCGCTGGACCTGGTTGCTCCCTTCGTAAATCTGGGTAGCCTTGGCATCACAAAAATAGCGGGCTACCGGGCTTTCGCTGCGCACACCGGCCGGGCCCCACAGATCGAGGCAGCGGGCAGCCGCCTTGACCGCCAGGTCCGTGGCGAGCATCTTGGCCATGGAAGCCTCCTTGCCGCAAGGCCGGGCGGCCTCTTTAAGCAGGGCGGCGCGGTAGGTCAGCAGCCGGGCCGCCTCCAGGCCGGTCCGCAGATCGGCCAGGGCAAAAGCGGCGCCCTGGTCAAGATGCACACCCCGGCCCCGGAGGTGCGTCCTCGTCTCCTCGATGGCGGCGCGGGCCAGTCCCAGGCCCTGGGCGGCGATGCCGATGCGCCCGCCGTCCAGAAGAGACATGGCGATGGCAAATCCCTCGCCCTCGCCGCCGAGGCGGTTCTCTTCGGGGACGCTCACGTCGCTGAAACGCAGCTCCGTTGTCACCGAACCGTGCAGGCCCATTTTTCTTTCCGGCAGCCCCGCTTCCATCCCCGGGACCCCTTTTTCAACCAGAAAAGCGGTGATCCCCCGGGTCCCCTTTTCCGGATCGCTGCGGGCAAAAACGGTATAGAGGTCGGCCTCGCCCCCGCTGGTAATAAAAATCTTGGACCCGTTCAACCGGTAGCCGCCCCCGCCGGTGCGCCCGGCGGTCATCTGCAGGGCGGCGGCATCGGATCCGGCTCCCGCTTCGGTAAGGGCAAAGGCGCCCAGCAGAGAACCCCGGGCCAGACCGGGCAGGTAACGCTTCTTCTGGGCGGCGGTGCCGTGATAAAGCAGGGGAAAGCTGCCCACCGAGGTGTGCACCGCCAGGATCACCCCGGTGGAGGCGCAGGCCCGGGAGATCTCCTCGATAAAAAGGATATAAGTCAAAAAATCCTCGCCCAGGCCGCCCCATTCCCGGGGAATGGGCAGCCCGCAATACCCCCGGCGGGCCGCTTGAGCGAGATTATCCCGGGCGAAACCGTCACCGCCCGGGGCCAGTTCACGGGCAAATTCACGAAATTCCTCGCGGCGGCGCCGGTGCTTGCCGGTCAATAAAAAACTCATCTGCAGCCTCCTTCATACCGAAAATGGGAGGAGGGAAAACAAAAGCGGCGCCCGGTACGCCGGAGCTTCGGGGAGGCGCCCCCGGGACAACCGCTTTGCTCCTTACCGGTGGCCGGGATCAACCCGAATCACCGTAGCTTCGCCCTGGGCGGCGCCGCTGCAGATGGTCGCCAGGCCGTAACCGCCGCCCCGGCGCTGCAGCTCGGCGATGAGGGTGATCAGGATGCGTGCCCCGCTGGCGCCGATGGGATGCCCCAGGGCCACGGCTCCGCCGTTCACATTGACCCTCTCTTCATCCCAGCCGCCCAGCTCCATGCAGGTCAAAGGGACCGCGGCAAAAGCCTCGTTCACTTCGATCAAGTCCATCTGCTCCGCGCTCAACCCTGCTTTCTGCAGCGCTTTTTCGGCGGCGAAGTAAGGCACCGTGGAAATATAGCTGGGCTCCCGGGAGGCACAGCCGAAGGAGATTATCTCGGCCAGCGGCTTGAGCCCCCGCCGCTCCGCCTGCGGCAAGGAAGCCAAAATCAGCGCCGCCGCACCGTCGCTGATGGGAGGAGCATTTCCCGCGGTGATCAGCCCCTCGGGCTCGAAAGCCGGCGGCAGTGCGGCCAGCCTCTCCAGGCTGGTATCGCGCCGGGGCAGTTCGTCGCGCTTGAAAATCAGCGGCTCGCCCCTTCGCTGCGGCACGCTTACAGAAACGATCTCCTGCTCCAGCAGCCCCTCCTCCGCCGCCGCTACCGCCCGGTGGTGGCTGCGCAGCGCCCACCGGTCCATATTCTCGCGGGTGATCCCAAATTCACGGGCCGGGACAGCGCTGCCGTGCACACCCATATGGACATCATGGAAAGGACACCAGAGGCCGTCTCTGATCATCCCGTCAACAACGGTGCCCTCACCCATGCGCAGCCCTTCCCGCGCCCGCGGCAGCAGGTAGGGCACTGCGCTCATATTCTCCATCCCCCCGGCCACGATGAGATCCGCCCCGCCGCAGCGGATCAGCAGATCGCCCAGGTTCACCGCCCTTAACCCGGAGGCGCAAACCTTGTTGATTGTTTCCGAAGGTATCTCCGGGGGCAGGCCCGCCCCGATGGTGGCCTGCCGGGAGGGAATTTGCCCCGCCCCCGCCTGGACCACCATTCCCATGATCACATTATCGATCTCTTCTCCCGGTACAACGGCGCGGGTTAGCGCCTCGCGGATAACAGCGGCACCGAGCTCCACCGCTGGAACCCGGCTCAGCGAACCCATAAAACGACCAAAAGGAGTGCGCGCAAAGCCGACAATTACTGTGCGAACCATCTTTCACCTCGATTAAGAATATTCTGTTTTAAGCAGGCCGATTCCTGCTCCGTTGACGTGAGAGAATAAAACCTTTGCGAGAAAAGGCGGCGCAGGGTGCGCCCGGTACTTCCAGGAACCCGGTCCAATTTAACCGCGCCCTCAAGGTAAAACCGCAACGGAGCGGCGCTAACTCTTCAGGGCCCGGTGTCCGATATCACGGCGGTAGTAACAGCCGTCAAACTCGATCTCCTCTATGGCCCGGTAGCAAACCTGCAGCGCCCGGGACAGCACCCCGGCCCAGGCGGTAACGCCCAAAATCCTGCCGCCGTTGGTCACAACGGCACCGCTGCGGTTAAAAGCGGTCCCGGCATGAAAGACGGCCAGCCCCTCTTTTTCGTCCCCGGAGCCGGCGCTGTCCGGGGCAGCCTCTTCCAGTCCCCGGATCACCTTCCCGGTTTCATAGGTTCCCGGATAGCCCTCCGAGGCGAGGACGACGCAGGCGGCGGAGCCGCCGTGCCACTGCAGGTGATGCTCGCGGGGTTCCAGGCTGCCCTCCGCCGCTGCCAGCAGCAGCGGCAGCAGGTCGGAGCGCAGCAGCGGCAGGATCGCCTGCGTCTCCGGATCGCCGAAGCGAACGTTAAATTCCAACAGGTTGATCTTGCGCCCCTCGATCATCAGGCCGGCGTAGATCACGCCGCGGTAATCGATCCCCTCCGCCGCCAGGCCCTGCAAAAATGGGCGAAACACCTGCCGCTCCACTTCGCGGTAAAGCTCACCGGTCAAAAGCGGGGCGGGGGCATAGGCGCCCATGCCGCCCGTGTTCGGCCCCCGGTCGCCCTCACCGATGGCCTTGTGATCCTGGGAGGAGGGCAAGACAACCATTCTCTCCCCGTCGGTGATCGCCAGCAGGGAAAGCTCCTCGCCGTAAAGACAATCTTCGAGCAAAAGATGCTCTCCCGCCGCTCCGAAAACTTTCTCCACCATGATCTGCCGCAGGGCCTCTTCGGCGGCGGCGCTGTCCGGGGCGACGACCACCCCCTTGCCGGCGGCGAGCCCGTCGGCCTTGACCACAACGGGCTTGTTGCGGTAGCGCCGCTCCAGGTGGCGCCGGGCCGCCTCATAGTCGTCGAAGGCGGCAAAATCAGCCGTGGGGATCCCCCAGCGCTTCATCCGCTCCTTGGACCAGACCTTGCTGCTCTCCAGGCGGGCCCCCTCCCGGCCGGGGCCAAACACTTTTAAACCGGCCCGGCGAAATCGATCCGCCAG
>JAAZIE010000120.1 GCA_012510305.1 Bacillota bacterium
GTCCATAAGCGTTTCAGCAGCGGGCCCGAAACGCTAAACAGGAGGGATAGACGACTTGAAAGAGCTGGTAGAACTTTTAAAGCAAGCCCGGCGTGATCAAGAGATCTCCTTGTCTGAAATCAGCGAAATAACAAAAATTCAACAACGCTATTTGGAGGCGCTGGAAGCAGCCGACTTTGACCAGTTCCCCGGAGAGGTCTACTTGAAAGGTGCGCTGATGAACTATGCGGAGGCTGTAGGCGTGGATCCAAAGAGAGTCATGGAACTTTATCACAGCTCCAGGGGGGAAGCCCCTCCTGAAAAACTGGAGGTGTCACCGCCGAGAAAGGCGGCGATTCCGCTGCCGCGCTCAGACAAAGGCCCTCCCCTGGTCTACGGCATTGTCGTTTTGGCGCTGCTGCTTGCCGCCAGCGGCTACCTCTTTGTCCAGCAGTACTGGCCCAAAAAGAAGCCGGTACCGCCTGTTGAGCAGGCCGAGTCTCCCATATCCGCGGAAAAAGAGAGCGAGCCGCCCAAAAAGGAGAAGGCAGCCACCCCGAAGCCTTCCAGCAAACTCGTTCTCTCCGAAAAAAAGTCGACTTCCCGGGAGACGTCTTACTCCGTGCGCAACGCCGAATCGTTAAAGCTTAAGTTGACCAGTTCCGAAAAGTGCTGGATCGAGCTGCGCACCGATGACAAGGCGGAATTTCCGTCGCGCACCCTGCAGGAAGGCGAAAAGATCACCGCCCGCGCAAAGCGCCAGATCTGGATCCGCCTGGGCAATCCCCCCGGGGTCAAGCTGGAGATCAACGGTGTGGCCGTTGATGAAACCGGGGATCAAAAAAGACCGCACAATTATTTATTCGTTCTAAAAGAAAAATAAACTGCGAAAGGCCCGGGTAGACTCGCCAAACGGTAACGACAAAATGAAGCATAAACCAATGATTGCCGCCGTATCCCTGGGCTGCGCCCAGAACCGCATCGATACTGAGGAGATTCTGGGCCTGCTGGGCCGCCGCGGCTACCTGATCACCGATAATCCCCTGCAGGCGGATGCCGTGATCGTCAATACCTGTGCCTTTATCGAAGAAGCCCAGCAGGAATCGATTGAAACAATTTTGAGCCTGGCCGGAGAGCTTCGCAACAGGGCCGGGCTGATCATCGTCGCCGGCTGCCTGGCCCAGCGCTTCGGCGCACAGCTTCTGCAAAAGATGCCCGAAATAAACGGCGTTATCGGGGTGCACAGCTATGGCCAAATAGAGAGCCTTCTGGAAAAATGTTTTACCGGCAAACGCGAACAGATCTTGCTGGCTCCGCCCGCCCGCTACCGCGGCCTGGGGCCGCGCTTGCTCACCACGGCCCCTCACAGCGCTTACGTAAAAATTGCCGAGGGCTGCAGCAACCGCTGCCGCTATTGCCTGATCCCCTCCCTGCGCGGTCCCCTGCGCAGCCGCCCCCCTGAAGAGATCACCGCTGAAATCCGCGATCTCATTGCCGGGGGCGCCCGCGAGATCAATCTCATCGCCCAGGACACCACCGCCTACGGCCTGGACCGGGGGGGCACCGGCGGCCTGGCCGTGCTGCTGCGGCGTATCTTACAAGATATAGACGCTCACTTTTGGCTCCGGATCCTCTATGCCCATCCCGCCAGGATCACCGGCGAGCTCATCGAGCTCATTGCCCGGGAGAAACGGGTCTGCAAGTATCTCGATCTACCCCTGCAGCATATCAACAGCGCCCTGCTCCGGCGCATGGGCCGGCACTATACCCGCTCCGGGGTGATCGGCCTGCTGCAAAGGTTACGCCGCATTCCCCGGATGGTCCTGCGTACCACCTACCTGGCCGGTTTTCCCGGTGAGAGCCGGGCCCAATTTCGAGAGCTCTATTCATTTATGCAGGAGCAACCTATTGAAAGGGTGGGCGTATTTGCCTATTCCCGGCAGCCGGGAACCGCTGCATTCCGTTATCCGGGGCAGGTTCCCTCCCGGGTTGTTCAAAAACGCCGCCGCGATCTGCTTCTCCTGCAGCAGGGCCTTTCGCTTTCCTTCAACCGTTCTTTGAAGGGTGAAATGTTTTCCGTGCTGGTGGAAAGCCGGGTTGCAGACAGGCCCGGGCTTTACCGGGGACGAACTTCCTTCCAGGCACCCGGAGTGGACGGTATAACCTATTTTCGCTCCCCGGTCCCGCGGGCACCCGGGAGCCTCGTCCCGGTGCGGATTACCGCTGTCTCCCCCTACGATCTGTACGGTGTTCACTTAAATTAAATCCTGGCGAAATAAACATGGGTACCCACAAAGAGGCAGCGCCCGCAGCGGCGCAAGCTGTTCCTGGAAAGGCCGGTGTTCGTCAGCCGCACCCGCCGCCACTGCGAGCGCTGGGACATCGTCCTGCTGGTCGACCAGAGCGGCTCGATGGTCGA
>JAAZIE010000121.1 GCA_012510305.1 Bacillota bacterium
AAAGCTTCCATATCCCGCCCGGTCATGCCCCCGTAACTGGGCATCCCCTCAAAAACGACTACCATAGCAGAAGCCCGGCGGTAAAGCTCCTCCTCGTTAACCGCCAGGAAACCGCCCATGTTGACAATGCCGTCTTTCTTGCCGCTCATGGTACAGCCGTCGGCATAGCTGAACATCTCCTTAACAATGTCAGCAATGCTTTTATCGCGGTAACCCGCCTCACGCTCTTTAATAAAGTAGGCATTTTCGACGCAGCGGGTGGCGTCGACGATTACCCTGATCCCGTACTTTTCAGAGAGACGCTTCACTTCGCGCATATTTTCCATGCTCACAGGCTGCCCTCCGGCCATATTCACAGTTATAGCCAGAGATATGTAGGGGATCTTATCTGCACCCACCCGGTTGATCAGCGCCTCATATTTATCCAGATCAACATCGCCCTTGAAAGGAACATCATCCCTTTGCGGATCATGGGCCTCGTCAATAATGATATCGACAAAGGTGCCCCCGTTCATCTCCTGGTGCGTCCGGGTAGTCGTAAAGTACATGTTGCCGGGTATATACATCCCCGGTTCTATCAGCAGCCTGGAGATGAGGTTCTCGGCGCCGCGTCCCTGGTGCGTGGGGACGACATAATTAAACCCAAACAGCTGTTTAACTGTATCCTCCAGGTGAAGCCAGTTTTCGCTTCCGGCATAGGCTTCATCGCCAAGCATCAGCCCGGCCCACTGGTTATCGCTCATGGCATTGGTGCCGCTGTCGGTAAGCAGATCGATATACACATCTCGCGATTTTAATAAAAACGTGTTAAACCCGGCTTCTTCAATACACCGGGATCGCTCCGCTGCAGGCAACAAGGTAATCGGCTCCACTGCTTTAATTTTGTACGGTTCCGGCAAAATGCGCATCGTACCGCAGACCTCCTTAAGATCACTTGATCAACCAGCTCCGGAAAGGGCCCGCCCCAAATGCCCTCATAGCAACGCAGAGAATATTAAAGGGGCGAGACACCCCGGCTTTTACAGGGTCATGCCCTAATGATGCCGTTAAAGGTGATCCCGCCCCAATTTTGACTGCTGTGTGGTTCAATCCAACCGGCTGCCTCAACCTGACTCAAGTATATCATCAATTATTGCTTAAAGCACATTATATAATTTACCTACCGCGGTTTCAAGGTGGGGAAAAGGATAACATCGCGGATCGAAGGGCTGTCGGTCAAGATCATGACCATGCGGTCAATACCGATACCCAGGCCGCCCGCCGGGGGCATCCCATACTCAAGAGCGATCACAAAATCATCATCCATCATATGAGCTTCTTTGTCACCGGCCTCGCGGCGGGCCAACTGCCGCTCAAACCTTTCCCGCTGGTCCAGGGGATCGTTTAGCTCGGTAAAGGCGTTGGCCACCTCCTGGCCGGCGATAAAGGCTTCAAAACGGTAGGTCAAGCGCGGATCGGAATCCATCTTTTTCGCCAGCGGTGAAACATCCACCGGGTAATCTTTGATAAATACGGGGCGGCGCAGCTGCTCCTCGCAATATGTTTCAAAGAAAAGGTTGAGGATCTCGCCCCACCTGTTTTCGTCTTTAAGCTCCAACCCGGCCCGGCGGGCTGCCTCCCGCGCACCGGCATCGTCGCTGATTTTTGCAAAATCCACCCCGGCATACTTGCGCACCACATCGATCATCGTCTCCCGGGCCCAGGGCGGAGTAAGATCAAAAGTTTCGCCTTGAAAAACCACCTCGCTCGTCCCCAGCACCCTCCGGGCACACTGGTGAAATAGATCTTCCGTGAGCGTCATCATATCCTCGTAGTCAGCGTAGCTCTGGTAGAGCTCCACCGTGGTAAACTCGGGATTATGATAAGGAGAAATCCCCTCGTTGCGAAAGATCCTGCCGATCTCATAGACCTTGTCCAATCCACCGATAAGAAGACGCTTCAGGTGCAGCTCGGTGGCGATACGCAAATAAAGGTTCATCTCCAAGGTATTATGGTAAGTAATAAAAGGACGGGCCAGGGCCCCGCCGGCGATGGTCTGCATAACCGGCGTTTCCACTTCCAAAAAATCGTGTTCGTTGAGAAAATTGCGCATCGCCTGTATGATTTTACTGCGCTTGATAAAGGTCTCCCTGACCTGATCATTAACAATAAGATCCACATAACGCTGGCGATAACGCAGTTCTACATCTTTCAAACCGTGCCATTTTTCAGGTAGAGGCCGCAGCGCTTTGGTCAAATAGCGATAACCCTCCACGGAAACGGTGACCTCGCCCTTCCGGGTCTTGAAAACCGGCCCCTCCACGGCGATAAAATCGCCAATATCAAAGAGACTGATCAGGTTGTACTCTTCTTCGCCAAGACGATCCAGGCGAAAGTAGAGCTGTATCGTACCCTTGTAGTCTTTGAGATCGGCAAAGGTAGCCTTGCCATGAGTGCGAATAGCGGTTAACCGGCCCGCCAGGGATACCTTTTTATCAATCAGGATATCAAGCTGCTCAATCACCTCTGCCGAGTAATGGCTGGGAATATAATTGTCGCCAAAGGGCTCTATGCCCTTCTCCTGCAGCTGAACCATCTTCTGGCGCCGGGCCTTCATCAGTTCGTTTAGCTGATCCTGCTCCATTTGTGTTTGCGTACCCCCAAATTTTTAGCTTATCTCAAGTATCCTGTACTTCAGCGATCCGGCGGGCACCTTCACCTCCACTTCGTCTCCAGTCGACAACCCCAGGATGGCCTTGCCTACGGGAGACTCGTTGGAGATCTTGCTGTCTCCGGGATCGGCCTCTGCTGTACCGACGATGGTGTAGGTGCATTCACGGTCCATTTCAACGTCTTTGAGCCTTACAGTTGAGCCCACGGTCACATAATTATTGCTGTCGCCCTTCTCCAAAATGCGCGCCCTCCGTAAAATCTTCTCCAGGGTGATAATCCTGCCCTCCACAAAAGCCTGCTCATTTTTGGCATCCTCGTACTCGGAGTTGTCGCTGATATCGCCATAAGTGATGGCATCCTTGATCCGGGCGGCGATCTCTTTGCGTTTAACAGACTTAAGAAAGAAAAGCTCTTTCTCCATCTTTTCCAAACCGCTTCTGGTTAACAGGACCTCTTCGTCGGCCATGTAATGATTCTCCCTTTTAAGTAATTTACCTGAAAGAACATTACAATACTATGAGCGTTTTGATAGGCTTATGCGCGTTTATGCCGGGGAAATAAAAAAGGGGACTACCGCAGTACCACCAGTTAAAACCCCGCTCTCCTCGACACTTCCCGCATGACTCCAAATCCAACTCACCGGGCAGCCATAAATTGTAGAAGTATTATAAAGGGCAAAATAGCAATTGTCAAGGACACGGCGGCTTTTATTGTGGGCTTATGATATTGTCACCATTAAAGGAGAAAATGTTGTATTGCAAGCAGGGGAGTCCGAAGCGGCGAGCGCTCCAGGGGAGCAGGCCGGGAGCGACTGCCGCGCTCCGCATTCGTCACGCCGGCCGGTTGTTCTTGATCGCCCTGACCCCGGCAAAATCAAAGTGATGACTCAAAGCGGCAAATCCGGATAAGATGAAACCATGCTTTCGGGAAAGGTTGCGCATATCCAGAATTTTCTCCACCCGCATCTCCGGACCAAGAAAATAGCGATCGAACCTGCCCTCCAGGGCCATCAGAATCGCTTCGGCCATCGGAGCATAGATCTCCCGTTCGGGTAAGCCCAAGTCGTAGTCCAGCACCGTTTCACCGGGCAGCCGCAGAACAGCCTGGTCAAAGATCATCACATCAGGGCGCCGGTGCAAAATGTCCAGCGTAAGCCTGGGCACGGCACTCAAATTGCAAACAACCGTGCCCGGCTTTATTTCAGAGGAATCGAGGCCGGGCTTTGCCCTTTCCCCGGCAACAACAATCAGGTCGGCCCGCGCGACCGCCCGGCTCACCTGCGTACTTATTTTACAGGCCACGCCGTAATCGTAAAGCACCCGGCGCGCCAGATAATCCAACCGGGCGCGATCGCGATCAACCAGGGTTAAATAGTCAAATCCGTCCAGGGCTAAAATTTGGGTGCAGGCGCTGCCCAGGGGTTCGGCAGCCCCCATCACCAGAAC
>JAAZIE010000014.1 GCA_012510305.1 Bacillota bacterium
AAATATACAGGGTTACCGGTAATTGCAATATACTCTCTAACATTTCTACAAAAACATAATTAATCCTTCTCTTATCTTCAATGTATATTCTGACAATCATTAGTATTTGGTTAAGTCTGCAAACGGCAAAATTGATTCTCGGTACTCATACTCGTTGCAGGTAGATTTAACGCAACGTTGGGTACTTTGGACTTAAAAATAAGGACCATCCCCTCTGCCCTTTATATTAGCTGAATAGATGAGATATGGTGTCCACAGCTTGGCGTTAAAGGTAAAATAACGCTATGCTACCGTTAATTAATGTCCGAAGCCGCACAAATAACATTTTACCACCAGTAAAATCAAGGCTATCCCTCTTGGTAAGCGCTATGGGAAGAGGACAAACAAGGCTTCACCCAACCGGGATGCACAGGAGAAGTGGTTCCACGGATAACAGGGCATTTGTTGACAGTATTCTGAATAGACTATAAAATGGATAAAAACCCGGATAGCACAACTGGAAGCGATACTCCAATCGACCAAACATCGATAAAGAGGGGCCCCACGGAGTGAGTTGATGAAGGATCGCGTTTATATCATCGGTGTAGGCATGACCCCCATCGTAAAGATGAATGGCGGTAGTTACGAGCATCTCTGCAGCACGGCCCTTTCCGAAGCGATGGCAGATGCGGGCCTCTGCCCGGAAAGCGATCAGGGGGCCTTCGGCGCTGTCTGGTACGGCAACTGCGCCCAGGGTTTGTTCACCAGCCAGCACAGTATCCGGGGACAGGTGGTCCTGCGGCGCCTGGGCTTCATGGGCATGCCCGTGATCAATGTAGAAAATGCCTGCGCCACGGGCTCCACGGCCCTGCACCAGGCGATCCACTTTATCCTGGCGGGCGGCGCCGAGCTGGCCCTGGCCGTGGCTGTGGAAAAAATGATGCCCGATTTCAATGCCCTGGAGGACCTGCCGGAGATCGCAGCCGCCCTGCCCCACTTGAGCCTCTCCGCTTTCTGGATGGGATGCGAACAGGACCGGAAGCGGCTCTACATCGAAAAATGGCGGCGGGATAAATCGAGCCTCCTGGAGATCCCCTTCGAGGAGACAGATGTGGGCGGCAATCGCAGCCCCTTTATGGATTACTACGCCGTGAAGGCTTTGAAATTCATGCACCGGTACGGTTGCACCCAGGAGCAGCTGGCCCGTGTCTGCGCCAAAACCCATCATCACGGTTCCCTGAACCCCAAGGCCCAGTACCGCATGGAAATGTCCTGGCAAGAGGTCCTGGCTGATAAACCGATTACCTACCCCTTAACCCGTTCGATGTGCGCGCCGATAGGCGAGGGCTGCGCTGCAGCAATCGTCTGCTCTGAAAAATACCTGCGCCATAACCGGGAAAACGGCTATCCTGTCGAGGTCCTGGCCTCGGTACTCGTCTCCGGGCGGGAGCGAGGCGATTTCGACAGGGATATTTCGGGCCGGGGCGCGGAGCTGGCCTTCCGCCAGGCGGGGCTGGATCGCCGGGAGGTGGATCTTCTGGAGCTTCACGACGCCACCTCCTTCTCCGAGATCTACCAGACCGCCCAGGCCGGGTTCTGCAGGCCCGAAGATGCCGGGGCCTACTGCGCCTCCGGCGCAACCGCCCTGGGCGGCGAGCTGCCGACCAATGTCAGCGGCGGACTGGTATCGCGGGGGCATCCCGTCGGCTGCACCGGCCTGGCCCAGACATACGAACTGGTGACGCAGCTCCGGGGAAGGGCCGGCGACAGGCAGGTCAAGGGCGCTCGAATTGGCATGCAGATTAACGGAGGCGGCGTTATCGGCGTGGAAGAAGCGGCGCTGGGTGCACACATCTACCGCAGGGCCTGGTAGAACATAAAGGAGGCGAGTGTTTTGACCGTGATCGATCCGCTACCCGGCAATTTGCTCCCCAACGTGCTCACCCTGAATGCCAAATGGAGAGCCCGCAAGACTGCGCTTGTATGCGGTGAGCAAAGGGTAACCTGGGCAGAGTTCAACGGCAGGATCAACAGGGTGGCAAATGCGCTGATCGAAAGGGGTCTTCAGAAGGGAGACCGGGTCAGCGTCCTGATGAACAACAGCATTGAAATGTTTGAAATTATCTTCGGCACGATCAAGTCGGGAGGGGTGATCGTACCGCTCTCCGCCATGGTCCCCGGGGAAAACCTGGTGACGATGATCGCGGATTCTGCATCCGGCTTCCTTTTTGTCGATCAGAAGACCAAGGAGCTGGTTGAGCCGCACCTGGAGGCGCTGGGCCATATCCCGCCGGGCAACCGCGTAATCACGGGTCCCGCCGTGGAAAACTGGCGCTCGTACGAAGAGCTGCTCGGCGGCGCCCCGGATGACGAACCGGCGGTGGCCATTAACCAGGACGACGATTTCAATATCATTTACAGTTCGGGTACCACCGGAACGCCCAAGGGCATCGTGCATACACATTATGCCCGCGGCCAGTTCGCAGTGGGCCTGGCGCTGGAATTCAGGCTCACCCCCGAATCGAGAACCCTGGTGACCACCCCGCTATACACAAACGGCACCTGGATGATCGCGCTTCCAGCGATTCTCGCCGGTGCGACCCTGGTGGTAATGCCCCACTTCGATCCGGAGCTCTTTTTGAAGCTGGCGCAGGAAGAGCGGTGCACCCATACCTTTATGATTCCGCTCCAGTTCGCGGTCACTATGTTCATGCCGGAATTTGACGATTACGACCTCTCATCCATGGAGGTGCTGGTTTCGGCCGGCGCTCCGCTGCGCAAGGAGACCAAGGGGGATATCCTTCGTAAATTTGGTTGCAACCTGGTGGAACTGTACGGCATCACCGAGGGGATCGCCTCCACCCTCAAACCGGAGGATGTAAAAAACAAGATCTCCTCCGTGGGAACGCCGCTTCTGGCAACAGATCTGCGGATCATCGATGAGCAGGGCCGGGAGCTGCCCTGGGGCGAAAGTGGTGAAATCGTCGGCTACAGCGCCGGAATGATGCGGGAATATCACAACAACCCCCGGGCCACGGCGGAGGCAGTCTGGCGGGATGAGATGGGCAGAACCTTTATCAAAACCGGCGATATCGGCAGGTACGGTCCCGATGGTTTTCTTTACATCCTGGAGCGCAAGAAGGACATGATCATCTCCGGCGGCGTGAATATCTTCAGCGTCGATCTGGAAGAGGTGATCGCCGGCCACCCGGCGGTGCAGGAGGCGGCGGTGATCGGCGTTCCCCACGAGAAATGGGGCGAGACCCCGGTGGCGCTCGTTATTCCAAAAGATGAGGCGGGCCCACCGGCGGAGGAGATCAGGGAGTGGGCCAATGCCCGCCTGGCCAGGTACCAGCGCCTCTCCGCCGTTGAGTTCATCAAGGAGCTCCCCCGAAATGTGCTGGGGAAGGTGCTTAAGCGTCAACTGAGGGAGGCGTACATGAAAGCGGAGTAAGGCCTTTTCGCGGCATGATCGCCGGTATGAGCAGCCCAACACCCCCCGGCGCCGTCATCCGGGCAAATAAGGCAGATATTACCCCTTTAATTTACCTGTTAACCGTGGTGATGAGCCTCCGCAACAAAGCCGCCACTTATCTAGAAACGACAAATTCCCTTGGCTGTAATTTGACGAAAAGGTTCCGGTTCTGACCCTACACCCCATCCTGAATGCGGCGCCAGGGCTGCGCTGCCTCCAGTTCGAAGGCGAGCTCGAGCAGGGTGCGCTCATCGCCCTCCTTTGCGGCAAAGTGGATCCCGATGGGGAGATCGTCCGCCGAGTGCCCCAGGGGCAGCGAGATCGCCGGCGAGCCTGTAGCGTTGTTGATCGGGGTGAAACTCATGAAGTTGATGATGCGCTCAATGAGCTCGTCATAGGGGATCTGCGGATCGAGCCGGCCCAAGGGCGGCGGGGTCGTCGCCACAGTGGGTGAGAGGACCACGTCCAGTTTGTCAAAAAAGGTACCGTAAGTATGGCGGGT
>JAAZIE010000122.1 GCA_012510305.1 Bacillota bacterium
GGCCAGGGTGATCCCCCGGTAAAAGTAGTTGACGATCTCTTCGGGGCTGCGCCCCTCCTCGGCCAGGGCGCGCGCGCCCCACTGGCACATGCCCACGCCGTGACCGTAGCCGGTTCCGGAAAGGTAGAGCCCCCCTTCGCCGATCTTGATCTCCTCGATAAAGGTGGAGCGCATCTCGGTGCTGCCCAGGGCCAGCCGCAGCGAGGGAGCAGGCACCTCCACCTCATTTATTTTTAGCATGGTCGCCCTGCCGGAGGGCCCTTTTGCACTGATCTTCACGCTTTCCACGGGCCCGGGATCACCGCAACCGGCCTCCTCCACCGCCGCCTGCACCTCTCCCAGGGGGAACGAGGCCTCCCAGTTTCTTTCTTCACCGGGAACAATCCCGCCCGCCGGACTGTCCACAATCTGAATGTACGGCGGATTGGCTTCCTTGAACTCCAACCCTTCATCCGGCAGCGCCGTCCGGGGGCCGGCAAAGGCATGAAACCAGGCCCTGATATAATCACCCTGGTAAAGAGCTACTGTCCCCCGGGTCTTCTGCACCGCTTTGCGGACACGCTCGTTAATCCGTCCGGCATCGTAGGCCTGAAATTCTTTAAAATCGGTGGAGGCGTGGGCGCTGCGCCCGGGCAGGCCGCCATTTTCTTTGATCTTTTGCAGGGTAAAGCTGCGGGCGATAATTGCCTGGGCCGCAAGGGCGTCTTCCGGCCACTGCGGATCCATCTCCGCAGCGACCACTCCGGCAATGTAGTCTTCAAAGCTCATCCCGGTGATCTCTCCGGTTTCATGATGGTACACTTTGAGCCGGGGTTCTCGCCCCTGGTACTCGCTGAGCGCCTCCGGGAGCGCCGGTGCAGCCTCTTTTTTCTGGGGCTGCCGGCGGCAGCCGGCAGTGAGCAGAAAAACAAAACAGAGGAAAACCGCGAACATTTGCCGTGGACAGGGCATTTTTTCACCAGCTTTATTGGCATTTGTCTAGCCGCTCTATTTTTCCCCCCGAAGAAAAAACTACCCATGATATTATTTGGGCCGTCCTCAAGAGGACGGCCCAAATAGAGATGGGCTTTGCTGCATGGCAATCTATGGAGCGGCTATTTATTTTACTTTATCCTTAAATGACCTGCCGGCTTTGAAAACAGGAACATTCAGTGCCGGGATGGTGATCTCTTCCCGGGTTTGCGGATTACGTCCTTTGCGCTCCGCGCGATACCTTCGCTCAAAGGTTCCGAAACCTACCAGCTGCACCTTCTCGCCGCCGGCCACCGTGTCAATAATACTCTCGACTACCGTGTTGATTACTTTCTCGACGTCTTTTCTAGGCATATCCACCTTTTCTGAAACCAAACCGACCAAATCTGATTTGTTCAATGATATGTTCCCCCTTAAAAGGTATAAATAGAACCCTGCTATAGGCTAGTTCGTTTTTTAATTATAATTTCCTGCTTCTCAATCTTTTTTTCTTCTGTCTTTTGCCTCTTCCCACCAACGATCCAGCTGTTCCAAAGAATGGTCGCCGAAAGGCAGCTTGCTTTCAGCAACCCGCGCTGAAACGTAAGCAAAGCGATCCAGAAACTTGCGCAGCGCTTTCCCCAGGGCCAGCTCCGGGTTTAAATCCAGAAAACGGGCCACATTAA
>JAAZIE010000123.1 GCA_012510305.1 Bacillota bacterium
CTCCTCTTCCCTGGTGTAGCCGTCATCCAAAAACAGATCGATATGCGGCAACAGGCTGAAGGCAAGCTGGTGGGCGATATGCTGCACGGGCACCTTCTCTCCGGCCAGGTGGGCCCGGCTCTGCGCCAGCAGCTCGTCGACTGCCTTCTTGCCCGCCCCCGAGATGGCCTGGTACGTCGCCGCCACCACCCTCTTGATCCCGGCCGCCCGCTGCAGCGGCTCCAGGGCCACCACCGTCTGGATGGTGGAGCAATTGGGGTTGGCAATGATGCCGCGGTGCTCACGGGCTTTCTCCGGGTTGACCTCGGGGATCACCAGGGGCACCTCCTCCTCCATCCGAAAAGCGCTGCTGTTGTCGATGACGACGGCGCCGCGCCGGACCGCTTCATGGGCCAGCTCTTTGCTGATCGCCCCGCCGGCGCTGAAAAAAGCGATATCCACATCCTCAAAAGACTGCGGCAAAGCCTCCTCGACGATATATTCCTCGCCGCCGGCTTTAACCCGCAAGCCCTTCGAGCGCGCCGAAGCGAGCAGCTTGAGCTCCCCGGCAGGAAATTTACGCTCTGCAAGGATCTCGATCATGGTCTGGCCCACCATGCCCGTAGCGCCTACCACCGCCACCCGGTAATTTTTCGCCATAACCACTCCTCCATTCTGATAACTTAGTTTATGGATAAAATAGGACTGCTGTTACCGGTGATATAAATTATTTAAGCGGCTCTTTATCACAACAAGCCGCTATTACCCGTGCCCTTTTTAATAGCGATCCGTTAGGGAAACCCCGCCTCGCCCCGGGGGGGGGGGAAGCTGTAACTGCCTTCCGCAAAGCCGGGCACTGCGCCGCCGGTTGCGGCGAAACAAGATTTAAATTGCCTGTATTTTAACATAAAAGGCCGCCGGCAGGCAAGGAAAAACCGGGCCGGCTTCAGCAGCGGCCCTTCAGATCGCCCTTTACCGCCGGCAGCCGGGAAGCCCGCCCTGTGAGTTGACTTCGCGGTGTCCAGGTGATAAGATTTCACATGCAGACAGCGCGTGCGCCCGTAGTGAAAAGGATATCACGCAGGCCTCCGGAGCCTGAAGTCGGGGTTCGAATCCCTGCGGGCGCACCAGGCAACCCTATAAACAAGGGTTGCTTTTTTTGTCTGTTTGCCGGGCCGCCCTTGCCATAGTGAAAAAAAAGGAATATGATCATGGCGCTGATCTGTCCCGGGGGAGGAGGTGGGGCTGTGGAAACAGAAGAAGTGCCTTTATTCAAGACGCCAAGCGGCAGCATTTTCTTTTTTACAGCAAAGCACTTACTACCAAGCCCCGCCAAGGAGGTCCTTTCTCATGTCTGTTGTCGATGTCTCGTTGCTGGAGCAGATCCGCAGCCTGCTGGAGAAGCAGGCGCCCCCGGCCGCACTTTTGGAGCTTACGGGCGAGCTGCAGCCCTACGACCTGTCGATCCTGCTGAACAGCCTGGACGACGATGAGCAGCTTCTTTTTCTGGCCGCGCTGCCCCCGGAAACCGCAGCGGAGACGCTGGGCCATTTTGAACCGGTAGAGCAGTACCGTTTCCTCGATCACCTGGAGAGCGAAATTACCGCCGCCATCCTGAACCTCATGTCCAGCGATGCGGTGGTGGAGCTGTTCACCGCGCTTCATCCCCTGCAAACCGAGCAGCTCATCGCCCTCCTTCGCGAGCCCTTTCGCGAGCAGATCTACGACCAGATGTCCTATCCCGAAAACAGCGCCGGCAGCCTGGCCACGGTGGACTATATCGCCGCCCGCCGCTGGTGGACCGCGGAGCAAACCCTGGGCCACCTGCGCAAAGTAGGCCAGGCCGCCGAATTCTACAGCTATATCTACGTCTTGGATCACCTCGGCGAACTGGTGGGGGTTCTCTCCCTGCGGCAGCTGATCCTGGCCGATCCGCAGACCCGCCTGGAGGAGTTCATGCTGCAGAAGCTGATCACCGTGCCCGCCGAGCTGGACCAGGAGCAGGCCGCCCAGCTGGTGGCGCAGTACGACCTCACCGCCCTGCCGGTGATCAGCCGGGCCGGCAAAATGGTGGGCGTGCTCACCGTTGACGATATCATCGATGTAATCGAAGAAGAGGCCACCGAAGATATCCACCTGCTCGGGGGGAGCGGGCCGGTGGAGACCCCCTATTTCAAAACAGACCTGATCACCTTTTTCCGCAAACGAATCGTCTGGCTGCTGGTGCTCTTTGTCGCCGAAGCCTTTACCGGCAATATCCTGCGCCACTACGAAGGACTCCTCACCCAGGTGGTGGCGCTCTCTTTTTTCATCCCCCTGCTCGTCGACACCGCCGGAAACGCCGGCACCCAGACCTCCACCCTGGTCATCCGGGCCATGTCGGTGGGCGAGATCCGCGGCGGCGACTTTTTGAGGGTGGTCTGGCGGGAGATGCGCCTGGGGCTGGTCCTGGCCCTGCCCATGGCCGGGATCACCTTCCTGCGGGCGATGATGCTGGACAGCTCGGTTAACCTGGGCCTTACCGTCGCCGCCACCATCCTGGTCATCATCACGGTGAGCTCCACCCTCGGTGCAATCATGCCCATCGTCGGGAAAAAGCTGGGCCTCGACCCGGCGGTATTCTCCTCGCCCCTCATCACCACCGTGGCCGACGCCGTGGGGCTGCTGATCTACTTTCAGTTTGCCCGCCTGCTGATGGGCCTGTAGCCCCGGGCGGGGCGAAAATAAAGAGCAGGCGGCCCGCGGGCAGGCGCACCCTTTCCCCGCCCCCGGGCCGCCTATTTTTCTGCCGCATTATTTTAGAAGATATTTCTCAGCATGGGCACCTCGCTGTCCTTGACCCTTTGGGCCATGCGCCCGGCCAGGGTCAGCTCCAGCAGCAGCTCTTCGCGGTTGCGCAGCTCCACCAGCTTGAACACCCTTGTCAGCGACTCGTCCAGGCGATCCACCTGGTGGTGATCCATGATCGGGGTCCAGGCCGCATCGGTCTGCGCCCATATTTTCTGAAGCCGTCCCGACTGCTGCCCCGCCTCCGCCCAATCCTCCCCCTCCACGGCCCGGTAGAGCCGCTCCAGGTTTTCCTGCAGCCCGGTGTATAAAGCGCCGGTGTAGAAAAAAAGAGCAATCGAGCCCACCACGACAACCGTCAACAAAACCGCTGCGATCCAGATTGTCTTCACTGCTCCTGCGGATTCTCCTTTCGCTGGACATAAAGCTGCCCCTCGGTATCCAGGCTGGCGAAAAGGACATCATTTAAGTTGCCGATGCCCTGTTTTTGCATCTCCGTCTGCAGCCAGAGCAGATCGAGGCTCGTTTTGCCCAGGTTTTCGTAATTGATGTTGCCGTCGACGATGAGCGGGTGAGGCACACCCTCGTACCGGGTCTCGATTTCCAGGTCGCGCGGCTGCACCGGCCGGCACTGCGACTTGGGGATGATGCTGAGATCGCCGTTGGTTTCAAAGATGGCAAATTCCACATCGTTGATATTCTGGTAGCCGCAAATGCGCAGCTGCTCCAGCAGATCGTTGATATTCAAGTGCATTTCGCGCAGCTTCGATTCGATGATCTTGCCGTTTTGGATGATGATGCTGGGGCGGCCGCAGACGAGCGAGCGCACCTTCTCGCTTCTCTGGGCGGCGTAGGAGGTCACCACCTGGAAGACCACGAGGAGGAGGATGGGGATGATGCTGTTGAACAGGGGGATGGCGATATCCTCCATGGGGATGGCCGCCAGTGCGGAGACGATCACCAGGACCACCAGCTCGTAGGGCTGCAGCTGGCCGATCTGGCGCTTCCCCATGATCCGCATGGCCACAATTACCAGGACAAAGAGGATCAGCGTTCTGAACATAACCACGAACATCTCTTTCACTCCCTTTAAAGCATGGTTCACAACTGCAAACGCTATACCTATAGCATTAGAGAAAAAGAGATGTTCATACACGCGTTGCGGTAAACAAGGAAACAATCCGGTACCGTATAACCGTACCGGTACCGAACCAGGCACCCCGGGACAAACAGATACCGCCACAAAACAAGTGAAACATGCGGGGTTAACCGCGGGCCGGGCATGCCCGGCCCCTACAATTTTATACGGCGGCCGGCGGGCTAAAATGATCGCGGCGGAACGCACAGCACACCGGATACCGCAAATGTTCCCCCAACCTCCGCGATCAGCACTGCCAGGCGTCTTCGAACATGTGCAGGTGGGTGGGCGTGAGCACTTTGAAAGCCTCGGCCATCTCGTAACCCCTGCCGGCGGCGTGCTCGCGGGCTTTTGCAGCCAGGTAAGCGCCGATCATATCGAGGCTCTCCGGGGTAAACTGGCTTTCGTGCTTGGCCAGCGCCTCCATCTTCAGCGGCCAGGTCCCGGTGACATCGACAAAGGTGTTCGGCCGCGAGGTGGCGTAAAATGCCACCGCCTGCGGCGCGTGCGGCTCCCGGCCCCCGGCGAGCTGCTGCGGGTGAAGATGGGGAAAGCCGCTCATTATGGCCGCTTCCGCCACCGCCAGGCCGGTGATGCGGTGATCGGAATGGGCTTCGTAGGGCAGCCAGGGATCCATCACCATGAGCATATCCGGGCGCACCTGCCGCACCGCCTCGATCACCTTTTCGCGCACCGCAAAGAGCTCCAGGCCGCGGCCGTCGGGAAAATCAGCCCAGAGCATCTCCCTTACCCCGAGCACCGCGGCGGCCTCCTCCCCCTCGCGGCGGCGAATACGGGCCAGCCGGGCCGGCGTAATCGCGGCGTCGGTCGTCCCCACGCCGCCGTCGGTCACGGTGAGGTAAACCACACCGGTACCCGCCCGGGTCATCTTGGCCACCGTGGCCCCCGCGCCAATTTCCGCGTCGTCCGGATGCGCCTGCACGCAGAGCACCCGGCGCGCCTCCATCAGTTCGGGGATGGGAAGAAGATCTTTTACTTTCATCTGGGTCATCTTTTCCACGCTCCTCTTTGCCCGGTACTTTACTCCGCGGAGACGATAAAATGCTCCTCCTTGAACTGCGGCTGATCTTCGTAGCGCGCCGCCAGGGAGCTGCGGTAGACCAGGTAGCTGTTCGGATCCGCATTGATCCCGTGCTCATTTAAAACGTTGATGATCCTCTCCGCCCGCGGCGGGCAGCCCTTGATCGGCACCGCCTCGTTGATCAGCTCATTATCCCTGTTTTCCCGGATAATGCAGTTGCCGAAAAGAAAGGTCTTCTTGTAACCGCCCTTGGAGCGGGCCACCTTGCCGGTAAGAAATTCAATGTTATCAAAGGGCTCCCCGGTATAAGCGCCCAGCAGCAGTATGAGCACCATGTTGTTTAAAAAAGCGCACCCCGAGCAGATCGTATCATCGTACTTGGGATAATAGATCCCCTGGATCCCCATCCTGCCGAAAGCGGTGGGGCCCGAGTTGTCCTC
>JAAZIE010000015.1 GCA_012510305.1 Bacillota bacterium
CAGCTGAACCACGGCCTTGCTGCGGGCTTCTTCTTCGATGCGTTCGGCTTTTTCCCGCAAGATCTCCATGCCCACCACGGTGGCGCCGGTTTCAGCCAGGACCAGATCCTCTGCATTGAAGAGGTCGTCGAAACGGGCCAGCAAAACTGTGCCCAGCCGCTTGCCTCCACCCACAATGGGGATTACCGAGATGATCTTGTCGGTAAATATGCAGCGCTCCTCCCTGATGAAAACGCAGTCATTTGATTTTTGGCGAACATTGACCCGGGATTCCTCGCTTCGGAGAAGAAAATCGTTGTAGTATCCGGGAAACTTTCCTTCCTCCAAAACGTTGTTCACCATGAGTTCGCACTCAAATTCATCGACCAGGGCGTACCCCAGGATCTCGCCTTGGCGGTCCACCAGGTAGACATTTGCCTGAATCACGTTTTTCAGCACTTCGGCGACATCGGCAAAGTCAACATGCTGACCGGCTGTCTTTTGTAGTATTTTGTTGATGCGACGGGTCTTCTCAAGCAACGGAGAAGTAATCACATCTTTCACCTACCTTCTCTTTTCTTTTTTAGAGGATATATTTACTTAAATCTCTATTTTTAACAATTTCCATTATTTTATTCCTCACATACCCCCGATCGATGATTATTTCTTTGGTGTCCGGATCAGGCAGCTCATAGGAGAGATCTTCGAGGACTTTCTCCATGATGGTGTGTAAACGGCGAGCGCCGATATTTTCCATCTCCTGGTTAAGCTCGCAGGCCACCCGGGCAATCTCCTCAACTGCCTCCGAAGTGAAGGTTAAGCTGATTCCCTCTGTCTCCAGAAGGGCGGTATATTGCTTGATCAAGGCATTGCTCGGCTCTGTAAGGATAAGTTTGAAATCTTCCTCGGTCAGGCTGCGCAGCTCCACCCGGATCGGAAAACGCCCCTGCAACTCCGGAATCAAGTCGGACGGTTTGCTTGTATGAAAAGCACCGGCCGCGATAAAGAGAATATGATCGCTTTTTACCGGGCCGTACTTGGTTACCACCGTCGATCCCTCAACAATCGGCAAAATATCCCTCTGTACACCTTCCCGGGAAACATCGGGCCCGGAAGCGTAACCGTCTTTTCCGGCGATCTTGTCAATCTCGTCGATAAAGATAATCCCCAGTTGTTCTGCCCTGACAACAGCTTCGGAAATAACCGCTTCCATATCAATAAGCCGCTGGGCCTCCTCCTGCTTCAGTATTTTCCGGGCTTCAGCAACGGTTACTTTGCGCTTGATTTTACGGGAGGG
Source organism: Bacillota bacterium (assembly GCA_012510305.1). Taxonomy (GTDB): domain Bacteria; phylum Bacillota; class Dethiobacteria; order DTU022; family DTU022; genus JAAZPQ01. The sequence goes on from JAAZIE010000015.1 coordinate 1,277, forward strand.
CACCATGTTTCCCAGAATATCCTGCAGATTAACGCCCATCTCTTCCATCCCCTGCCCGGTAAATATTTCGAGCATGGGCGGGCGTCGATCTTCGATTTCAATTTCGACAGTTTCCTCTTCCAGTTCGCCATTTTTCAACCTGGCCGCGATGAGCTCCTGTTTGTCCCGGGCCTGCTGCAGCCGTTCCGCGAACCTGCTCTCTTCAGCGTCGGTCTCCTCTGGAGCGGTGGAGGGGGTGAAGAGGAAGCCCAGGGGGTTTGCCTGGCGACGCCGTTTTCGGGGAAGCGGCGCCAGCAGTTCCAGCAGCCTTTCTTCCGCCCCCTGCGCCGCTTTCCTTTCCACCGCCTCCATCCGTTCGTTCCGGACGATGCGGATGGCGGTCTCGACGAGATCGCGGATCATCGATTCCACATCCCGCCCCACGTAACCCACCTCGGTAAACTTGGTCGCTTCCACCTTGACAAAGGGAGCGTTGACCAGTCGGGCCAGGCGGCGGGCGATCTCGGTCTTGCCGATCCCCGTCGGCCCGATCATCAGTATATTTTTAGGAATGATCTCTTCCTGCAGTTCTCCAGTGAGCTGCTTGCGGCGGTACCGGTTGCGCAGCGCCACCGCCACGGATCGCTTCGCTTCTTCCTGGCCGATAATATAGCGATCCAGCTCTCCAACAATCTGGCGGGGGGTTAATTTATCCTCAAACATATTTATATTTCTCAGCCCCTCTACAACTCCTCTAAGATGATCTGATCATTGGTGTATATACAAATTTCCGAAGCGATCTTTAACGCCTGGTAGACAATGTCACGGGGTTCCATCTCGCTGTTCCTGGCCAGAGCCTTTGCCGCAGCGAGAGCATATGGCGCCCCCGAGCCGACGGCGGCGATCTCGTCATCGGGCTCGATCACTTCGCCGGTACCGGAAATGAGCAGCAAAACTTCGCTGCTCGCCGCCAGCAGCATCGCTTCCAGGCGCCGCAGGACGCGGTCGGTGCGCCATTCTTTGGCCAGTTCCACCGCCGCCCGAACCAGGTTTCCCTGGTAGTTTTCCAGTTTTGTCTCCAGCTTATCGCAGAGAGTAAGCGCATCGGCTACCGATCCGGCATAACCGGCAATAATTTTATCTTCATACAGGCGCCGCACTTTCCGGGCTCCATGTTTCATGATCGTGCTGTTGCCGAAGGTAACCTGGCCGTCACCGGCGAGAGCAACCCTATTTTCTTTTTTTACCGCCACAATTGTGGTTCCCCTGAACATCGATCCACCTCTTTTATTCACCTTCGCTGCGCGGATGGGACCGCCGGTATACCTCTCGAAGGTGCTCCTTGCTCACGTGCGTGTAAACTTGCGTCGTCGAGACGCTGGCATGTCCCAGTAGTTCCTGAACTATCCTTAAATCCGCACCGCCTTCCAGAAGATGAGTGGCAAAAGAATGCCGCAGCGAATGGGGACTGAGCCCCGCTTTATGCGAAACCCGGCGGATATATTTTTCAAAAATATAGCGCACCCCCCGGTCGGTCAGGGGTCCGCCGCGGTAATTCAGAAAAACTTTTTCCCTCTCCTTGGATCCCTCCCCGGCGGCGATCAACAATTGCGGGCGGATCTGCTCCAGGTACTCTTTCAAAAAACCGGCGGCGATTCTACCTATGGGGACAATCCGCTCTTTATTCCCCTTGCCGTTCACTTTGACCAGTCGCTCCTCCAGGTTACAGGAGGAAATCTCCAGGCCGGTCAGTTCGCTCACCCGCAGGCCGCCGGCGTAGAGCAGTTCAAAGATAGTCCGATCGCGATAGCCCAGAGCAGTACCGCAGTCGGGAGCCGCCATCAGGTCCAGAACCTCATGGTGGTAAAAAAAATGCGGCAGTTTTTTCTCCTGCTTGGGCCTGGAGACGCTGCTCCAGCTACCTTGTTCCAAAACGCCCTCTCGCTGTAAAAAACTTAAAAACGAGCGCACTGCCGACAATTTACGGGCTGCCGAGCTGCGAGTATAGCCGTTTCTGTTTAACCAGGCCAGGTACGAGCGGAGCATATGGTGGTCTGCATCCTCTACCGGGCTCTCGCCCTCTCCGGCAACCAGCAGAAACTGGTTGATATCATGACGGTATCCCTGTACGGTCAGCGGGGATGCGTTCAGTTCCAACTCTATGTATTCAAGGTACCTGGTCAACTCTTTATCCACTAGTCGCACCCTCAGTAGATATTAGCATAATATTTTTGCTTATGCAAGCATAGCATTCTTTTATTTCATTTGATCATTTTTCAATAATTCAATAAATAGTACGACTTGTGTCCTCGCCACCTTGTTCCCCCGTGGCTGAAAAATAACCGCAGAGCTCTATCTGCCGGCCGCCTTCTCCGGTGAACCGCCTGCTTTGTAACCGCATTCCTTGTTGGAGCAGCGCACGGTTTTTTTGCTGCGCCCGGGTTGGACCATGAGCGAACCGCAGCGGGGGCATTTCAGGGGCAGCGGCCTATCCCACAGCGAGAAACGGCACTGCGGGTAGTTGTTGCATCCGTAAAATATTCTACCTTTTTTACTGCGCCGCTCCACGATCATGCCGCCGTCCAGAGGGCAGGTGACGCCGGTTTCCTTCACGATATTCTTGGTGAACTTGCACTCCGGGTATCCCGGGCAGGCTAAAAACCGCCCAAACCGGCCGTGCTTGAAAACCAGGTTTTGGCCGCACTGAGGGCAGGTTTCTTCGCTGATCTCGTCCTTGAGTTCCACTTTCTCCATCTCCTGCTCCGCCGCCAGGAGCTGTTTTTCAAAGGATTGGTAGAAATTATGCAGAATCTCATCGCGCTGCAGTTTCCCGGTTTCAATCTCGTCGAGACGCTCCTCCATACGTGCCGTGAAATCAAGATCGATCACCCCGGGAAAATGCTTCTTCATCAGATCGGCCACAATAAAGCCCAGCTCAGTGGGAATGAAGGCTTTCTTCTCCCGGAGGACGTAACCGCGGTGGATGATCGTTTCGATGATGGGGACGTACGTGCTGGGCCGCCCGATCCCTTTTTCCTCCAGTATCTTGATCAGCGAAGCATCGTTGAACCGGGGCGGCGGCTGGGTAAAATGCTGACCGGGTAAAAACTTGACCAGCTTCACCTGCTGCCCTTCTTCCAGGGGGGGCAGCACCGTCTCTTCTTCTTTTTCCGGGGCGGGATAGACTTTGAGAAAACCGGGAAAAATCAGCTTCGACCCGGCGGCCTTGAATTCATATTCCCCGGCGGTTAGATCAGCCCGCACCCGGTCATAAACCGCAGGGTTCATCTGGCTGGCGACAAATCTTTCCCAGATCAACCGGTACAACCGGGCCTGGTCCCGGCTTAAATAAGCGATCAGGGCCCGCGGATCCCTCTGTACCGCCGTGGGGCGGATCGCTTCATGCGCTTCCTGGGCGCTTTTGCGAGAACGGTACTGCGGCGGTTTTGCAGGCAGGTAATCTTTCCCGAACCGGCCGGCAATAAGCTCCCGCGCCTCCTGCTGCGCCTGGGCGGCGATGCGGGTGGAATCGGTGCGCATATAGGTGATCAGGCCCGCCGTTTGATCGCCGATGTTGATACCCTCGTAGAGCTGTTGAGCGAGGATCATCGTTTTACGCCCGGTAAAACCGAGCTTGGAGGAAGCCTCCTGCTGCAAGCTGCTGGTGATGAAAGGCGGTGCGGGGCGCCGCCTCCGTTTGCTTTTTTTAACCCGCTGCACGGTAAAGGGAGCTCCGGTCAAGGCTTCAGTGATCGCCTTCACAGCCTCTTCGTTGGGCAGGGCCACCTTTTCCCCGCGGCAGCGCTCCAGCGAAGCCTCAAAAAGGCCGTCGTCGCCGGCTCGCAGCAACGCTTTCAGCGTCCAGTACTCTTCTTCTACAAAATCATCGATCTCTTTTTGCCGCTCGCAGATAATTAGAAGGGCCACCGACTGGACCCGGCCGGCGCTGAGACCGCTGCGCACGTTTCGCCAGAGCAGGGGGCTGATCTGGTAACCGACCAGGCGATCGAGGATCCGGCGGGCCTGCTGTGCGTCCACCCGGTCCATGTCAATGTGGCGGGGCTGGGTAAACGCTTCCCTGACCGCGCTTTTGGTAATTTCGTTGAACTCAACCCGGCAGGGCTCGCCGGGAGGGATCTTCATCGCCTGGCTCAGATGCCAGCAGATCGCCTCGCCTTCGCGATCGGGGTCTGCGGCCAGGTAGATCCCTTCCGCTTTTTTCCCCGCCTCTTTCAGCTGCTGCAGCACTTTTCCCTTGCCGCGTATGGTAATGTAACGCGGTTCAAAATTATTTTCCAGGTCAATCCCTAATTTGCTTTTTGGCAGGTCGATCAAATGGCCCTGGGAGGCCATAATCCGGTATTTTGTCCCTAAAAATTTTTTCAGCGTGCGCGCTTTTGTGGGTGATTCCACAATCACCAGGATACCGCTCATTGTTCCTCCTCCATTCAACGCGGGGCTAGGTGTTTCCGTTGTATCTTATCATAAACTACGTTCTAATAAAATATTTTCCGGGCAGCTGGCGAATCAAACCCTTCAGCTCCAGGCTGAGCAGGTCGGCGCCTGCGCGGGCGGCCTCTTTGCCGCTGCAGCGAACGATCTCATCTATATGCAGCGGCTCGAAGGGGATCAGCTTCAAGAGACGTTTTTCTGATTCCCCCAGCGCGTTGATTACCTGCTCTTTCGCCGCCGCCGTTTCCGCTGCCGCAGCGCTGTCGCCCAAGGCAAACCCCAGCTCCTCCAAAATATCATCCACCGATTCCACCAGCCGGGCCCCCTCTTTAAGCAGCCGGTGGCAACCGCGGCTGTAGGGGCTGCCGATATTTCCAGGAACAGCGAACACTTCGCGATTTTGTTCCAGCGCGTAGTGCGCGGTAATCAGGGCGCCGCTCTTCCCGGGTGCTTCCACCACGATTGTGCCCAGGGTAAGCCCGCTGATGATCCGGTTGCGCCGCGGAAAGTGCTGGGGCAGAGGCCTGGTGTCCAGGGCAAATTCGCTCAGCACCGCCCCATTTTTGACCAGGCGATCCATGAGGTTGCGGTTGGCGGAAGGATAACAGCGCTCCACGCTGCAGCCCAGAACAGCAACGGAACGTCCCGCTCTTTCCAGGGCGCCCTCATGGGCAGCCGTATCGATCCCCAGGGCCATCCCGCTGACCACGGTCAGGCCGGCGGCAACAAGATCGCCCGCCAGCTGACGGGCCACCTCCCGCCCATAGAAGGTGCAGCGGCGGCTCCCCACAATAGCCACGGCAATATTATCGCTTTTTACCCATGAGCCGCGGCAATACAGCAGCGGCGGCGGCTGGGAGATCAATTTTAACAGGGGTGGATAGCGGGGCGAGCGGAGCGGGATGCAACCGATCTGCAGCTCTTGCAGCCGCTGCCACTCTCCGAGGGGATCGATCCGCCGGCGCTCGCTGATGAACCGCTCTTGAAAACCCTTTAATTCTGAAATCTCGTCAAGCCCGCTCCGCGAAGCGTTCCAGGCCTCCCTTGGCGAGCCGAAGCGTTTCAACAAGGCGGCGATGCGGGCCGGCCCCAGAAAAGAAACCCTGTTCATGGCGTTCAGGTAAATCAGCTCTTCGGCCATAGTTTTTCAAAGAAGTATCCTGGCAAAACCGGCGTTGCCTTCAGAGTCCTCATAGTGATGGGATCGGTGCGGCGGTTGATCAAGCCTCCGTTTCGTTTTCAACTGTGATTATGCGATCCTCCCAGGTCCTGATGACCGCTTCGTCGCGGCCCACCCAGAGCAGGTACTGCGGGGTCAGGGGAACCTTGCCGTATCCCAGCGGGGCATTGATGATGTAGGTAGGTACGGCCAGCCCCGAGGTATGGCCCCTCAAGTGTTCCATGATCTCCAGGCCTCTTTCTATTTTTACCCAAAAGTGGGCTGTCCCCTTCACCCTCTTGGGATGAAAAATATAGTACGGCCGCACCATGATCCTGAGCAGTTCCTGGCTCAACTTGGACATAACAAAGGGAGCGTCGTTGACCCCGTGCAAAAGCACGGCCTGGTTCCCCAGGGAGACACCGGCGCGGGCCAATTTAAAGCAGGCCTCCCG
>JAAZIE010000124.1 GCA_012510305.1 Bacillota bacterium
CTTTAAAGTTATCGTAAAACTCCTTTTCAGAGCAGCTGCCGTAGGGCTCCAGCAGCTGGCCGGTAGAGCTGAGATCGCCGCAGACATACCCGCCGCCGGCCGCCCGCCTGGCCAGCCCGGCGCCGGCCAGGTTGACCTCCCTGACATCGATCTCCAGGCCGTGGGAGACAAGGTTGATCCGGTTCATCGTAAAGGTATTTGTAATGATCACCTCTGCCCCGGCCTCGAGATAGTCCCGGTGAATCTCCAGCACCCGGTCCGGGTGAGAGAGGTTGTTGAGCCCGCTCATGGCCAGGCCGCGCCTGGCCAGCTCTGTGCCCATGGCCCCGTCAAAAAGGATCACCGCATCGCGTTTTAAATAATCCCGAAAATCCATCCTCCGCCTCCACAAAACATAATCGGCCGGTCGGCCTTATTTTAACGCATCAGGCGGTAACTGTATAGCGAGAGAAAGGGTCCGCTGGTTGCAGCCCGGGTTAGTCTTGCGGCCCGGACCCACTTGAACAAACCGTCCGGACTCCTGCCCTTCCTTATTCGTGCAGGTAGACCTTGATGCTGATCTTCAGCCAGCTTCCCTGCATCTCTTTTGAAATGATCTTCCCGAAAAGCAGCTTGCCCGCATCCATGAGCCGCGAGAAAATGACGTTGTCCGCCCGCGGCACATAACCTATTTTCGCACCGCCTGCACTTTTGATGGCGATGGCTCTTTTGTCATGCGGGTTATCGGGTTCGCGGAAAAAATCAAGCCTCTCGCCGGCCTTCAGATGCGGTTCCAGCTCTGCGATACCCTCAACGTGACTTGTTCCTGCAACATGGGTATCGAAGAGAAAGATATCCCGTTCAAAGGGCTTCGGTACCGGCATATGGCCCCCCTTGCCGTGCAGCAGCCCCATGAGGCCGCCGCCCCCCTTGATCAGCTTGCTCACTTGATCACCCCAGCATCTCCTCAATTTTTGCCCTGTAAGCATCCAGAGTCGAGCTTAACTGTTCAATCTTTGACTCAATTTCAGCCTTCCGGGCTTCCGCCTGTTCAGGATCCATCAGGAGAGATTTCATCGTATAAGGATACTCCGCTTTTATCGCCTCTATCTTCTCCCCGATAACCTGCTGCAATTTTGAAAGCCGCTCCTTTTCTTTCACCAGCTGCGAAACCGGGCTTGATTGCTCCCCGGGCGATATCTGTCCGGTAACAATTACGCTGATCGCGCGGAGCCCGTCGATATCCCCATTTTTGTACGCCGTCACCGCATTGTTGAAAAGCTCACGCTTGGCCTCATCCAAATCCGGGTTAATATCAGGATGCAGCGACCGTACAATCAAACGGTACAGTTTTTTAAATTCGCGGGTCTCCTCCCGGGTCAGCGGTATTCGCCGCTTCCGTTCAAGAGCTTCATTCATCTTCTCGATCTGCTCATTAAGCCTGGCCTGGTACTCCGCGAACTCTGTGTTTAGGCGCTCCTCGATCTCAGAAAGAACAATCTTTTCCTGGCGGTTCTTTTTTACCTGGATCAGCTCCGCCTTTCTCTTCAGCCGCAGGATCGCGCACTCAATTTCATAGGCCTTGTATTCCAGCCCGCCAATGGCCAGCATATAGGCCGTCTCGATGTTCTTGCATTCCACGTGGAGCAGTTCGTCATGCTCAAGATGAAGCATGGATATCTTCGCACGCAGCTGATCCACCGCTGCCTGCAGCTCTTCAAAACCCTGAAAAGGGATGATCGAATTTGCCATCCAGCCCACCCCCGAAATCACTGTCATCAGTGCCAGATCCGGCTGCCAAAAGCGCTAAGGCCCCCTACTTAACCGGGTAGGCTTTTTCAAAAGCCTCGACCACTTCCAGCAGGTCGGGAGCGAGCAGCTGTCTAACCTTTTCCTCGATAAAGGAGGGAACCGCCCCGTAGTGCGCCTGGGCAATCCCGCCGGTAATGCAGGCGATGGTATCGCTGTCCCCGCCGATGGAGACCGCTTTGCGCACCGCATCCTCGAAGTCCTGCGACTCCAGAAAAGCGATGATCGCCTGGGGCACGGAGCCCTGGCAGGTTTCGTCGAAGCGGTAGTGCGGGCGAATTTCGTCCAGAGTCTGCCCCAAGTTGTACCCAAACCGCCCCTCCACGTACTCCCTGATCTCCTTTTTGCCGCTGCCCTCCCGGGCCATAAAGATCGCCGCAGCCACCGCCTGGGCCCCCTTGATCCCCTCGGGATGATTATGCGTCACCGCCGCGCTGCGCTCCGCTTCCTCCAGCACCTTTTCCAGCGTATCGTAAGCCCATCCCACCGGGCTCACCCGCATCGCCGAGCCGTTGCCGTAGCTGTTGTAGGGCTCGCTGCTCTCAGAATGAAGCCACCGCAGAAACCTGCCCCCGTAACCGCCATCGGGATGACGGCGGCCGTACTCCTTGAAAGCCTCAGCATAGCCCTTGTCATGCAGGATACAATCAGCCACCGCCACCGTGAGCACCGTATCATCGGTGAAAGTGGAACCCGTGCTGAAGAGCTCAAAATCAGTGCTCTTCACATTGTTGAACTCAAAAACAGAGCCGATCACATCTCCGGCAATCGCCCCGATCATCTTAAGACCCCCTCATCAACCCAGAGATCTGCTCAGGAACACTTTCGCAAGGGAAGCGTTATCTACTGTCAACCGGTATTCAAGGTTATGGAAAGACCGAAACGCCCAACGAGCGCAGCGCCGCAGCCAGCCGTTTATCCCAACAGCCGACAACCAATTTCTCCAGACAGCTCTCCCCGGCCAGTCCTTTTGAAAGAATCAATACAGAAGACAGGTGGACAGAGTCAAAACCACGCAAGGCGCGGCGCTCAGCCAGCTCCCCGGCTTCCCTGACCACAGCGTCCGTCAACTCCAATATGTAGTAAGAAGGCCAATCTGCATCGAGGTTCGCGACAACTTTTCGGTAAGCAGATTCTGATAAAAGCCCTTCTCGTCTACAGCGTGCAAAGGCAGCTCTTGCCTCTGCATAAGCCACTTTCGACGTTGCCACCAAAAGCGCTTTCCCAACATACTCCCGTACCTGAGCGCTACCCTCTTCTTCAACATACAGCTTTACCAGTGCACTGGTATCCAGGTAGCAGATCACCGCCGGTCTTCTGCAACCATTTCACCAAGACTTTTATCAGTTTTCCGCTCAAGCGCTGCAGCAGGCGCTGAACCGGGTTTCCCGCCGCGCCAGATCGCCTCACCGCTCTGTAAAAGCTCTTCGGCAACCCGGGGTAGTTGAACCGGTACAAGTCTGGCTACAGGAATGCCTCGCATCGTAATGGTAAACATTTCCCCGTCCTTAACCCGCTTCAGATAGCGACTCAGTCTGTCTTTGATTTTTCTAACTCCGACCTCTTCCACCTTGTTCACATCCCGTTAAAAGATCAGTGTGGCCTCATTGTAATACACTGGTGTCCACATGTAAAGAACATCGCTTCAGGATCAAATTTTTGATAGATCAACCCACCCTTTGCTACGGGAATGCCGCTCCAGCTCCGGAATGGTCAGCTCAATAGCACTGTTGGCGCTGCCGCAGGCCGGATAGACCGTATCAAAGCGCTTCAGCGACTGATCCAGGTAAACCTCGACCCCTTCATTTATCGCAAAGGGGCAGATCCCGCCGACATCGTAACCCACCAGCGGCCCCGTTTCCTCGCGGGAGAGCATCTTCGCCTTCGTCCCGAACTGCGCCTTGTACTTTTTGTTGTCTATCTTCGCATCGCCGGCCAAAACCGCCAGAACGACTCTCTCTCCCACATGAAAAGAAAGCGTTTTGGCAATGCGGCGAGGCTCACAGTTTAACGCCTGCGCCGCCAACTCCACCGTAGCGCTGGAAACATCAAATTCCCGGATCCTCTCCTCCAGCCCCTCGTTTTTAAAATAAGCTCTCACTTTTTCGATAGACATAGCCTGGCCTCCATTTTTGTATAAACTAAACCTCTCTCCACTCCCCGATTAGCTCACGGAGATTGTTCATGTTATCAATGGCCTTTTCGCAATTACTAATGTTATCCTTAATGTTATCTATAACTACACCTCCACCGATCTCTACCATAGGCACATCAAAACCAGCATATTTTCTCGCTTGCAAGTAAGAATTGAGCAAGCCTGATTGCTTATGCGATCTAAGTGCCAGTACTATTTTTAAGTATATTTGAAAAAGATCGGCGTCCATAAAATCCCTTGGGATAATATTGTGAACTTTGTAACCGCCAACGGGCAAATTGATCAAAACAAGTTCGGGCCAATCAACGAAGCCGCTTATCACATCTAAAAAAAGATGTGTTGGAGTAGTAAATTCGAAAAGGTCGTTGCCATGCTTTTCTTGAAGAAAATTATTAACTATATTTTTATCATTGTCAGAGATACAATCTACCAAGTCGACGCCAAAAGTGCTTTCTATTAAAG
>JAAZIE010000125.1 GCA_012510305.1 Bacillota bacterium
GCTCTTTGTGTGGGCCTTTGGTTCCGGGGTTAACCTCAACCGCAAAAATTATGCGAGGGCATCTTTGATCTTCGGCATAATTTCATTTATTATCTTTTCCCTCCTCGCCCTGGCCGGAGGTATTGTCGCCGAGATCTTCAGCGATATGATGTACAGCCTTTAACAAACAGCGCCGGTGCATCAAGCGGATCGTGCAGAAAAGGCCGGAAGCTATCTTTCATGAGGGGGGCTATCGATGAGTATATTTTGTGAAAACTGCGGCGCCCAAATTAACCCCGATGATCGCTACTGCGGCTCCTGCGGGTTTGAAAGGCAGGCCGGGGTTCGGGAAGGTGAAATTGCCGCTGCGGCTTCGGGGGAGGCGGGCAGGCCGTCATTTTTGGAGTCTTTGGCGCTTTTTTTTAAAAACCCCGCGCAGCTGATTCCCATTCTGGCGCTAAGCGTGCTTTGGCTGATCCTTTCCCTGCTGGCGGCACGGGGGAGCTTCTCCTGGCCGGTAAGGGTGCTCTCTTTTTTGACCTTTGCCCAGGGAGGGATGTACGGCGGGGTGTGGGGGGCTGTGGGCGGCATCATCGGCAAGGCGGTCTTTGCCTATTTTTTCAGCGCCCTGCTGATGCCCCTCTTCTCGGGGAAAAACCCCTTTAAGGGGATGGATCTGAAAAATCTGCTCTCCGGCATGGCCCTGCAGGGCTTAACTGCCGCAGCCCAGCTGCTCACCGGCGCCGGCTTTGCTCTCGTCGTTTACAACTTTTTTACCGGCAACGGCAGCCTGGTGAACAGCGCCGCCGGCATCGTCGGGCTTTTGCTGGCCCTGAAGGCTCTGCTCAGCCGCGGCGATCTTTTGCGGAACCTGTTCCTTGCGGCGGCAAACAAGCTTAGCGGGGGGAAAACCCCCTCGCCGGTCACCGTAAACCGGGTCATCGCCGGCTTCGGGGCCGGCAGCGCCCTCGGTGTGCTTCTTTCCGCTGCCCCCTGGCCTTACCTGGCCTATATCCTGGGGGCGGCACTCCTGGTTGTGGGGATCGTTCTTGCTATTGTTCCTTCCGGAAAGGCGGTGCCGGCGGCATGATCAAGAAGATTGCGGCGCCCTTGATTGTTTTGACCTTGCTCATTTTGCTGCCGGCTGCGGTCATGGCCCAGGCGCCTTGCGCCGAAGAGATTGCCGGTGAATGGGAGGTGAACGCCTCCCTGGAAAGCGATACCGTCTCGGGCGGCTGGAGCGCCGACGAGAGCTTGCAGGTTGTGCTGGAGATCGACGAAGACGGTTCGGGAACATTTTTCATTCTTGATCTACCCGGTGACCTGACCTACCGGGACGGTGTTATCAGCGGCTCTTTATTCATTTCCGAGGAGATCGAGGAGGGCGAAACCCTCTCCATGGAAGTTTCCCTGGAAGGTATCGTCAGCCGGGAAGGAGATCAGGTTACCATTGAAGGGGAGCTTTCAGCTTCTTTGGGCGGCTACTCGGGCAGCGCCGACTATTCCTGGTCGGTCAGCAAAGAGATCCCCCCCCTGGAGGGAGAGAGCGGAGCAGGGGTAACGCCTTCGGTGGAGGGCAGCGCAGGGGGGGAGCAGGAGCCCGGCGCTGCGGAGTCTCCCTCGGGGAATATTAACTGGGATTTTGAATGTGACTGTGAAGAAGAGCCCTGGGAGAGGCATGCCGGCACCGCCGGCGCCGCAGCGATCTCGGTCATCGCCGCCCTGGGCGCCCTGCTGGGCGGAGCGGGCGCCTCGGCGGCCGCTGCTGCCGGCACCGCCGCTGAAACCCTGGGCGCTGCTTTTCCGGAAACCGGTGCTCCCGATGTTACCGAAGTTCCTGCTGAAGAAAGTGAAGCTGCCGAAGAGGAAGAGAGGGAAGGGGAGCCTGACGACGATTATACTTTGCCGCCGGAAAGCGGCTACGGCGGGCCCGATGAGAACCCTTTTACCAGCTTCCTCAGCGGCAAGGGGCCGGGAGATTGCGTCAGATACGGCCTGCCCCGCTACTGGATCAACACCGCCTCCTTAAACC
>JAAZIE010000126.1 GCA_012510305.1 Bacillota bacterium
ATTCACGGGCGGATCACCTCGTCTTTGACGATGCGCCCGTCGGCCAGGGTAATCATTCGGTCGGCCTGCAGGGCGAGATCAGGGGCATGGGTGACCATGATCAGGGTCTGGTGGTAGCGCCGGTTGGAGAGCTTCAGCAGCTCCACGATCTCCTGCGAATTTTTGCTGTCCAGGTTGCCGGTGGGCTCATCGGCCAGGACCAGCGCCGGGCGGTTGATCAGCGCGCGGCCGATGGAGACCCGCTGCTGCTCCCCGCCGGAGAGCTCGTTGGGCAGGTGGGCGGTGCGCCCGGTGAGATTGAGGGTTTCGATGAGCTCTTTTAGAAACTGAAGCTCAATTTTTCTGTTGTCCAGCAGCAGCGGCAGGGTGATATTTTCCTCCACGTTGAGGATGGGCAGCAGGTTGTAAAACTGGTAGATCAGCCCCACCTGCCGGCGCCTGAAGATAGCCCGCTTGCTTTCGTTGAGGTTGTAGAGATCAGTCTCTTCGACGATCACCTTGCCCGCGGTGGGGCGGTCCACCCCGCCGATCATATGCAGCAGCGTCGATTTACCGGAGCCCGAGGCTCCGATAATGGCCACAAATTCACCGCGGTTCACGCTGAACGAGACGCCGTCAACCGCCTTCACCCGGGTGGCGCCTTTGCCGTAAACCTTGGACAGGTTCTCCACTCGTAAAATTTCCATCAGTCCCCCACCTTCTTTTCTATTTACCCCAGATTATAGCGGTCCAATGTGACGCTGCGGTGACTGTTTCGGTGACATTTTCGTCACCGGTTACCCTATTAACAGCAAGGCGAAGAGATTTAAGGGCGAAGGGGTTGGTAAAACTTGATCGTGAATACGGTTCCGTGGCCGGGCTCGCTTGCGGCGGAGAGCTCGCCGCCCTGTTTCTCCACGATCGCCCGGGCCATGGCCAGCCCGATGCCCACCTGGTCCGGGGCGGCGTCCTTGCCCTTGTAGAAACGATTGAAGATATGGGGCAGATCTTCGGGGGCGATCCCGGCGCCGCTGTCGGCTACCTTGATGGCGGTGTAGAGGGGATTTTGCTCAAAAGTGATCTTTAAGAGGCCCTTTTCCGGGGTGTGCTCGATGCAGTTTTTGATAATGTTGATCAGCGCTTCGCTGCTCCATTCAAAGTCGCCGGTATATCCGGCCGTCTTGTCACCCTCCAGGCGGACCTTGAGCGCTTTTAGCTCCAGCGGAAGGGCCAGCGCAGCCAGCGCTTTCTCAGTGAGGGCGCGAACCCAGACGGTTTCTTCTTTCATGGTCACCGCGCCTGCATCCAGCCGGGACAGCTTCAACAGCGAACTTACCAACCATTCGATCCGCTGCAGCTGCGACCTGGCTCTCTCCAGGAAGAGCGCTTTCTCTTCTTTGCCGGGATTTTCGGATAGAAGATCGGTTAGCACGGTCAGCGAGGTGAGCGGGGTTTTCAGCTGGTGGGAGATATCGGCCAGGGAATCAGCCAGCACCACTTTCTCCCGCTGGAGCGCGCCGGCCTGCTCTCTCAGCAGCGTGGTGATCTTATAG
>JAAZIE010000127.1 GCA_012510305.1 Bacillota bacterium
AAGATGGAAGAGGGTTCTTTGCGCTGCGACGCCAATCTTTCCCTGCGCCCGGCCTCGTAATTCAAAGCCTGCTCCACCGCCCGGAAAGAGTTCAAATTTTTTACCTCCGTGCGGGTACCCAGCTCCGATGATCCGGCCGGGCGCAGGGAAAGATTGGCGTCGCAGCGCAAAGAACCCTCTTCCATCTTCACATCGGAGACACCGGTATAGAGAAGGAGCCGGCGCAGCTCCTCCAAAAACAGCCGCGCTTCACGGCCCGATTTGATCTCCGGGGCGGTGACGATCTCCAGCAGCGGCACCCCGGCGCGGTTATAGTCCACCAGGGAATAAGCGGCGCTCATGATCGAATCCCCGGCATGGGTCAGCTTGCCCGCTTCCTCCTCCAGGTGGGCGCGCTCCAGGTTGATCCGGCGCGTTCCTTCGGGAAAGTCGATCTCTAAGTAGCCCCCCCGGGCCAGCGGGTAATCGTCCTGCGAAATCTGGTAGGCCTTCGGCAGGTCGGGGTAGAAGTAATTTTTCCGGGCAAAGATGCACTTCTCCTGAACCCGGCAGTTCAGGGCCAGGGCTGCCAGAACGCCGTACTCCACGGCGCGGCGGTTCAAGACCGGCAGGGCACCGGGCAAACCGAGGCACCCCGGGCAGCAGTTTGTATTGGGCTCGGCGCCAAAGGCGGTGCTGCAGCCGCAAAATATTTTGGAGCGGGTTTGCAGCTCCACGTGTATCTCCAGGCCGATCACAGCTTCATACTCCATCGGTAAACCTCCTTTTGCAAATAGGGGCGCTAAAGCTGCGGGCGCGGGGGCCGTGCACCCTGCTCTTGCTCCAGCAGGTGCGCCGCCCGGAAAAGGTTCTTTTCCTGAAAGGGCGCCGCCGTCAGCTGTACCCCCACAGGCAGACCGCCTGCATCAAAGCCGCAAGGAACCGCAATAGCGGGCACCCCGGCCAGGGGGCCCGGCAGGATGCAGATATCGGCGTGGTACATGGCCAGGGGGTCCTCCTTTTTTTCACCCAGCTTGAAAGCAGTTGTCGGGGTAACCGCTCCCAGCAGCAGATCGAAACGCTCAAAAGCGGCTTCGTAGTCCCGGCGGATAAGCGTGCGCGTGCGCAAGGCCTGCAAATAATAGGGCTCGTAGCGGTTTTCGCGCAGAATGGCGGTGCCCAGCAGAAGACGCTGTTTAACCTCCCTCCCCAAACCCTCGCCCCGCGCCCGGCTGAACATTTCGGCTACGTTTTCCGCCGGCTCGCTGCGGCCGTACCTGAGCCCGTCAAAGCGGCCCAGGTTGGAGGAGGCCTCGGCGGAGCAGAGCAGGTGGTATACCTCCAAGCTGTGGCGGAGATGGGGCAGAGTCGTCTCCTCCACCACCGCCCCGTTTTCCTCCAGCAGTGCGGCCGCCCGGTGCACCGCAGCGGCGATCCCCCGGTCAAAATCTGCCGCCATATTTTTATCCAACAGCCCCACTTTCAAACCCCTCACACCCTGCGGCAGTGCTGAAAGGTAGTCGTCAACGGGCGCCGCCGAGGAGGTGGGGTCGAGGCGGTCTTCGCCGGCGATGAGGCCCAGCAGCAGGGCCGCGTCAGCCGCGGTCAAGGCCAGAGGGCCGGCCTGGTCCATCGATGAAGCCAGGGGCACCAGCCCCGCCCGGGAAACCCGTCCATAAGTGGGGCGCAGGCCGATGAGGCCGCAGAAAGCAGCGGGCTGGCGCACCGAGCCGCCGGTATCGGTGCCCAGCGCCAGCGGAGCCATCCCGGCGGCGACAGCGGCGGCGGAGCCCCCGCTGGAGCCCCCGGGCACCCGCTCAAGATCCCAGGGGTTGCACGTGGGGGAAAAAGCCGAGTTTTCGGTGGAGCTACCCATGCCGAACTCGTCAAGATTGGTTTTTCCCAGAAGGGGCATGCCGGCGTCCCGGGCCTTTTTTACCGCAGTGGCATCGGCAGGGGGGATATATTCTTCCAGAAAGAGGGAGGCGCAGGTGGTCCGCACCCCCTCGCTGCAGATATTATCTTTTACCGCCAGGGGAATTCCGGCCAGGGGGGAAAGGTGTTCACCGCGGGCTCGTTTCTCATCCACCGCCCCGGCGGCAGCGAGGGCGGCTTCCGGCGTCCGGGTTATGTACGCCCGCACCTGCGGCTCCACCGCCCCGGTGCGCTCCAGAAAACTTTGCGTTACCTCCACCGCGCCAACTTCTTTTTTTTGCAGCAGCCGGCTTAACTCCAGCGCTGTCATCTCGAAAAGATTCATCAGACCGCTCCTTTCGTCACCGATTCCGATGTGCCGGCTTAAATTTATCCGGGTTCCTCCCCGGCAATACGGGGAACGCGGAAATAGGAATCGCTGCGGTGGGCCGTGTTTCTAAAGACCAGGGCCGGGTCCAGGGAAGGCTCCACCTCATCCTCCCGAAAACGAACCGGCAAAGCGGCCGGATGAACAGCAGGCCCGGCGCCCGCTGTCTCCACCTCTTGAATTTTACTCAACACTTTCATCACTGCATCCAGCCGGCCGATGAGCCGCTCCTTTTCAGCAGGGCCCAGGTAAAGGCCGGCCAGCGTGCAAAGCTCGTCCATTTCTTTTGCGGTGATCCCCGGATCTAGGGTCAAAATTAGCGCCTCCCGTTCTTACCCGCATAGGGGACAACAATGCGTAAATATATCCGGTAAAGGAAATAACATTTTTATTATATCATTAATGGCGATCTTTAGTGAACCGGCGCGGGTGGCGCCGGAAGCCCTAGGGGTCGGGATGCGCGGTGACCCGGCAGTGGAACTTTTCCTCGAGCCTTTCCTGAACCAGGTGGGTAATCTCGTGAGCCCGCTGCAGGCTGGTATCGTCACCCACCCTGATATGCAGCGTCACCGCCTTGTAGGGACCGTAATCGTGAACCTCCAGATCATGGACATCGAGGACTCCCTTTACCGAGAGCGCCTCTTTTTCCAATTTGTTCAGCAGATCGGCGGAGGGAGCGATGCCGATGAGCTTGTCATAGGCCTGGCGGGCGATCTCGATGCCGGTGTAGATGATAAATCCGGCCACAATAAAGGCGCTCACCGGATCGAGCCAGCCAATGCGGAAATAGGCACCGCCAACGGCAA
>JAAZIE010000128.1 GCA_012510305.1 Bacillota bacterium
CTACCAGGCTGATCAATATCGGGTTTGGCAATATTGTGGCCGCGGAACGGATCATCGCCATCGTCGCTCCCGAATCAGCGCCGATCAAGCGGCTCATCGGCGAGGCCAGGGATCGGGGCATTCTTATCGATGCCACCTACGGGCGCCGGACACGAGCGGTGATCATCGCCGACAGCGGGCACATTGTCCTTTCGGCAGTACAGCCGGAGACGGTCCGGCACCGCCTGCAGGCGAGCAGAGCCGGTGCAGATGAAGAAAGCAGTTAAAAGATTATCCGGGAGGGTGAGCGATGGCTGCAGGGTTGCTGGTGGTTCTTTCGGGGCCTTCCGGGGTCGGTAAAGGAACCGTCTGCCGTCAACTATTTCAATTAAGGCCCTCCCTTCAGCTTTCCCTGTCGCTGACGACCCGTCCGCCCCGGCCTGAAGAAAAAGACGGCCGGGATTACGAATTTACCTCCCCGTCGCGGTTTCAGAAGCTGATTTCGGGCGATGCTTTTCTGGAATGGGCCGTTGTTTACGGCCATTATTACGGAACCCTTAAAGAGACAGTGGAGGCAAACCTGGACAGGGGTATCGATCTTTTGCTGGAGATCGATGTCCAGGGTGCTCTCCAGGTCCGCCGCCGGCTGGAAGAGGCGGTCCTGGTATTCCTGGCGCCTCCTTCAATGGAGGCGCTGCGTTCGCGCATTGCCGGCCGCGGCACCGAAGATGCCGTTCATCTCAACCGCCGTTTGAAGGCGGCCCGGCAGGAGCTGTCCGCCTACCACCTGTACGACTACCTGGTGATAAACGATGGGGTTGAAGATGCCGCCGCTTCGATCAGCGCGATCATTGAGGCAGAAAAATGCAAAGTCAAGCGCGGGGCCAGGCCGCCCGCCCCGGGAGGTGAGAAGAGATGATCTATCCGTCAATAGATGAGCTGTTGAAGCGGGTTGACAGCAAGTACACCCTGGTTATCGCCGCAGCCAAGCGCGGCAGACAGCTGCGGGAGGGGGCCACCCCGGTGATCGAGTGCAGCTCTCGCAAAGAGGTTACGATCGGTCTTCACGAGATCAACGAAGGCAAGATCGAGCTTGAGCCGCCCTCGCACGGCGGTCACAGCGGGTAGGGTGAATAAGGGGGGTTCTATTTTATGTACCTGGTGGGGGTTACCGGCGGCATCGCCGCATACAAGACCGCGGAGCTGGTGAGGCTTTTTGTGCGGGAGAAAAAAGAGGTCCAGGTGGTTATGACCCCCGGGGCCGCTCATTTTGTTTCACCGCTCACTTTTCACACGCTCACCGGCCGTCCGGCCCTGCTCGACCAGTTTCAGGTTTCGCCCGGGGAAAGGGTCCGCCATATTGACCTTGCTTCTTCCGCCCGGGTGTTCGTGATCGCCCCGGCGACGGCCAATACCATCGGCAAGATGGCCGCGGGGATTGCGGACAACCTTCTCACTGCGGTTTACCTGGCGGCGCGCTGCCCCGTGGTTCTGGCGCCCTCGATGAACGAGCAGATGTACCTGCATCCGGCGGTTCAGGAAAACCTGGCCAGGCTGCGCACGCACGGTTGCCTGGTCATCGATCCGGCCGAGGGAGAGCAGGCCTGCGGGATTTCCGGGAAAGGGCGGGCGCCCGAGCCGGCGCAGATCGCTGAATTTGTCAGGAGCGCGCTCAGGGAAAAAGACTATCGCGGCCTCCGCGTTCTGGTCACCGCCGGGCCGACACGGGAGCCGCTGGATCCGGTACGCTTTATCAGCAACCGCTCCACCGGGCTGATGGGGTATGCCCTGGCCCGCGCCCTGGCCCGGAGAGGAGCCGGGGTAGCCCTGGTAAGCGGGCCGACCGCCTTGCCCTGCCCCGACGGGGCCGAACTGGTCCCGGTGGAAACAGCCCGCCAGATGCACGCGGCGGTCCTGGAGAGATTTGCCGGATGTGACCTGGTGATCAAAGCCGCGGCGGTGGCGGACTACCGCCCCTCTGCGGCGGCGGAACAGAAAATAAAAAAAGATGGCGCCAAAACCGCGCTGGAGCTGCAGCTGAACCCCGATATTCTGGAAGAGCTGGGGCGCCGCAAGAGCGAGCAGATCCTGGTGGGGTTCGCCATGGAGACAGAAAGGGCAAAGGAGCATGCCCGGGAGAAACTGCGGCGCAAAAACTTGGATCTCATTGTGCTCAACGATCTCACCGTTCCCGGCGCCGGTTTTGGTTCTTTGACCAACCAGGTTTGCATTATTGATCGTAAGGGGCGGGCAGAGGATCTGCCGATGATGTCAAAAGAGAGCCTGGCGCACCAGATCCTCGACCGGATCCGGCCGCTTCTTCCACCCAGCCGGCCCGGCGGCTGAACGGAAAAGCATGGTGTGTCTCTGTCCTGCTTTCAGTTCAGGCCCACCAACCTGGAGGTCACAAAGATTTCGATGAGGGCGGCCCCGAGCAGCAGGATTGTAACCAGGGGGATTACCGAGACCACTTCTTTCCAGATGTATTTGAAACTTTGCAGGCGCGTCTTGCCCGGCAGCGGAGCGGCGATACAGTGGTACCCCATTTTTAAACCCAGGGCCCCGCAAAGAAAAAAGGCGGACAGCTCAAAAATACCGTGCGGTAAAATACCCAGAATGAGCGCACCGGCGACCGATCCGCCTCCGGCTTTAACGGCGGCGGCAACGATTCCGAGAAGATAACCGTTTAGAAAAAGCGTTGCCAGCGGCGATATCCCGGCAAGCGCTCCCAAGAAAAGCATCTGGATCATCGCTGCAAAATTTTTGGTAAAGACAAGCGACGCTGTGATCAGCGGCGGATTATTTAAAATAATTTCAAAAAGCTGCTCCAGCTCAACAAATTGGTTTTCCATGTCGGCCGGCAGCTCGGCCTGGAAGGTTGCGCCGAGGCCGGCATAAAAAGCCCCGGCGGCAAAGATCACCGCAGCCAGAATAAGCCAACTACGGTTTCGCCTGAGCACATCTTTTACGGGTATGAGGAGGGAGAACACTGGCACCAACCTTTCATCAATCGCACTCTTATGCAGCGCTGCCTTTATCTTATCAAAAGAGGCCCTTTTTGTTAACCGGAAAAGATGCATGAGTATGCCGAGGTTCTCATCGGGCTGATCAGCGACGCGGTGGACCGCCCCTTTCATTACCGGGTTCCGGAGCACCTTCGGGAAAGGGCGGTGCCGGGTGCGGCGGTGCGGGTTCCTTTCGCCCGCCGCGAGTACCGGGGTTATCTTTTGCGCCTCTTGAAACGCCCCGCGGTGGAGGATGTGCGCGAAATAATCTCCGTGGAGGGGAGCGGGCCGCTGCTGCAGAAAGAGCAGCTCGCCCTGATCCCCTGGATGGCCCACCGCTATTATTGCCGCAAAATCGAAGCGCTCCACGCGCTGCTGCCTGCGCCTTTTCGCGGTGCTCGTCCCCTGGTGCCGCTGGTACTGGCACCCTCTCCCGCCGCTGAGAGAGCCGATCTTTCACGGGCTCCGGCCCAGCGCCGCGCGCTCTCTTTGCTGTGCGAGCAGGGCCCGCTGCCGCGGCGCGAACTGACCCGCCGGGGCGTGCGCAGCGAGACGGTGCGTACACTGTTGAAAAAAGGGCTGCTCGAAGAGGTGGCGGCAACGGCGCAAACGCTGGGCCCGCAGGAGCCGCAGGCTGCGCCCACTGCATCGCTGCCGCTCACAGGGGAGCAGCGCCGCGCTTTCACTGCAATCTGCGCCGCCCTTGATGAACGACGCCCCCGGAAAATGCTCTTGCACGGGGTTACCGCCAGCGGCAAGACCGAGCTCTATCTGCAAGCGATTGCCCGCTGCCTGGAGCAGGAGCGGAATGCGCTGGTGCTTTTTCCGGAAATCTCGCTGACGCCGCAGATGATCGAGTTCTTTGCCGGCCGCTTTCCCGGACAGGTGGCGGTGCTGCACAGCCGCCTTACGGCCAGGGAGCGGATGGAGCAGTGGCGGCGCATTCGCCTGGGGGCGGCGCCCATAGTGCTGGGGGCGCGCTCGGCCGTCTTCGCCCCCCTGGAGAAGATCGGGCTCATCGTCATCGACGAAGAACATGAGACCACCTACAAGCAGGAGGAGGCCCCCCGCTACCATGCCCGGGAAGTGGCCTGGTGGAGGGCGCGCCGCCACGGCGCCCTGCTGCTGCCGGGCAGCGCCACCCCTTCCCTGGAGAGCTACTTCGAGGCGGGGCAGGGCCGCTCCCGCCTGCTGGAGATGAGCATGCGGGTTACGCCTTCCGATCTGCCGCCGGTGGAGGTTGTCGATATGCGCGAAGAGATGCGCCGGGGGCACCGCCAGATTTTCAGCCGCCTTCTTCTGGCCGAACTTGAAGGGACCCTGGAACGGGGGGAGCAGGCGCTGCTTTTTTTAAACCGGCGCGGGTTTGCCGGTTTCATCCTCTGCCGCGAATGCGGTTACGTCGTGCGCTGTCCCCACTGTGCCGTCTCCCTGACCCTGCACCTGGAGCGGGAGCGGATGCTCTGCCATTACTGCTCTCACGAAGCTCCCGTGCCGAAAAAGTGCCCCCAGTGCGGGGGGGTTAAAATTCGTCATTTTGCCGCCGGCACCCAGCGCGTGGAGAGAGAGGTGCGCAAGCTCTTTCCGCAGGCTTCCCTGGTGCGCATGGATAGCGACACCACGGCAAAGCGGGGCTCTCACCAGCGCCTTTACCGGCGCTTCCGCGAAGGCAGGGCCGATATCCTCATCGGGACCCAGATGATCGCCAAGGGCTTTGATTTTCCGGGGGTGACCCTGGTGGGGGTGGTGACTGCAGATACCGCGCTCAACCTGCCCGATTTTCGGGCGGCGGAGCGCACCTTTCAACTTTTAACCCAGGTGTCCGGGCGCTCCGGGCGGGGCCGCAGCGGCGGGAAGGTGATCGTTCAGACCTACCACCCCGGCCATTACAGCGTGCAAACGGCGGCGGAGCACGATTATCGCTCCTTTTACGCCGCCGAGCTGGAGCTGCGCCGGGCCTTGCTTTATCCGCCCTTTACCGACCTGGTCCGCTTTTTGCTGAGCGGATCCGATGAAGCGTCGGTCTGGGAGGCGGCCGGGGAGCTGGCCGCTGTGCTGGAAGAAAAGCGGGACGCAGCGGATCTGCTGGGGCCGGCCCAGGCGCCGCTGTACCGCCTGAAAACAGTGTACCGGGTGCAGATTATTTTGAAAGGGGAAAGGCTGGCCGCTTTTGCACCGCGGCTGCGCCGGGCGGCGCAGGAGTTTCGCCGGCAAAAGCGGGCCGCCCCGGTACGGCTGACGGTGGATTTTAATCCGCTGATGGTGCTATAATGACCGCAGGGGGGTGCTTTTGTGGCCATACGGAAAATACTGAACGGTAACCATGCCGCCCTGCGCAGCAAGGCTGTGCCGGTTAAAAAAATTAACCGCGCCGTGACCGCCCTTTTGGAGGACATGGCCGAAACAATGTATGCATACAAGGGGGTAGGGCTCGCCGCCCCCCAGATCGGCATTACCCGGCAGCTGATCGTGCTTGATCCCGGAGAAGAACGCCTGATCAAGCTGATCAACCCGCGCCTGGTGGAGATGGAGGGGGAAGAGCTCGCCGTGGAGGGATGCCTGAGCATACCGGGCGTTTACGGGGAGGTTCCCCGGGCCACCCGCGTGCTCGTCGAGGCGCTGGACCCGGGTGCCAAACCGAGGCGCATCGAGGCGACAGGCTTTTTCGCCCGGATTTTGCAGCATGAGATCGATCACCTGCAGGGCATCCTTTTCGTGGACCGGGCGGTCCGCTTTCTTGATCCGGAAGAGGGGTCGGAGGAAAAGCAGATATGAAGAGGTTAAAGCTCCTGTTCATGGGCACCCCGGAGTTTGCCCTGCCCTCGCTGGAGCTGCTCCACCGCAGTGAACACCCGCTCCCGGCCGTGGTGACGCAGCCGGATCGCCCCCGCGGCCGTAAAAAAGTGCTGCATCCCCCCCCGGTAAAAAAGTGGGCCCGCCGGCACGATATCCCGGTGCTTCAGCCCGCCGCCCTGAAGGACGAGCTGTTTCTCCGTAAAGCGGCGGCGCTCGCCCCCGATCTCATCGTCATCGTGGCCTACGGCAGGATCCTCCCCCCGGAGCTGCTGCAGCTTCCGAAGCTCGGGTGTATCAACCTGCATGCCTCGCTGCTGCCGGCCTACCGCGGCGCCGCTCCCATCGAGCGCGCCGTCATCGACGGGCGCCCTGAAACGGGGGTTACGGTGATGGAGGTTGTTTCAAAGCTCGATGCCGGGGATATCATCTTGCAGGAGCGGCTGCCGGTTCATTTTACCGATACCGCCGGAGAGGTGGCGGAGAGGCTGGCCTCCGCCGGGGCCGCGCTGCTGGTGCGCGCTGTAGAGGAGATCGCCTCGGGGAAAGCCCGGCGGCTGCCCCAGGATCACGACCGGGCCACCTACGCCCCGCCGCTGCGCCGGGAGGAAGAACAGATCAACTGGTCCGGCGAGGCTCTTTCTCTCTACAACCTTATCAGGGGGCTAAATCCGCGCCCGGGAGCTTATACCAC
>JAAZIE010000129.1 GCA_012510305.1 Bacillota bacterium
CCATAATTCTTTCGGCTGTCAGCGTCTTGCCGCGGCAGGTGAGCAGGTATTTAAACAGGGTCCACACTTTTTCAGCGCGGACCGAGCACTCGGAGAGCACCTTCTCGCCGCGCCTGATTACAAAACGGCCGAGGGTAAAGATCTCCGCCCTCTCCCTGTCTTCACCAAATTGGTCCGGTATCCTTTCACCTAATGTTTCCATATTTAAGTATTAGACCTATCTTTGCTTTTTCCTGCAAATATTTAGCCCAATTTGATTTGTTTTAACGATCCTTTTCTCTTTTTTCTATATTTTCCATCATGCGGGCGGTGTTCTGCTTGTGCTCCCGGGGGGTGCGGGAAAAGAAACTCTCCCCGGTGCCGTCCCCCTTGGTATTGAACCAGAGACAGTCGGTTTTGGGGGGATTAAGGGCGGCGCGGATGGCCTCTTCACCGGGAGCAGCGATGGGCCCGGGCGGTAAACCGTCGTGGAGATAGGTGTTGTACGGCGAAGGAGCGGCAATATCCCTTTTGGAAAGCACCTCTTTGTCCGTCTCGAGCAGGTAGTTTACTGTGGGGCAGGAGCCCAGCTTCCAACCCCGTTCAAGCCGGTTATGAAGAACACCGGCGACCAGGGCCCGATCGCGGGGCACGCCCGCCTCTTTTTCGATAATGGAGGCCAGGGTCAGAACCTGGTGCATACTCATACCGCGCGCCTCTCCCTGTTTTTTCAGCTCCCCGTCAAAGACAGCCTCCATGCGCTGAAGCATCATTTCGAATATTGCCATTTCACCGGCGCCGGCAGCGATCTCGTACGTGTCGGGAAAAAGATAGCCCTCCAGGGGAAGAGGCGGATGGCTTCTCGACCAGCCTGCCCCGGCCCGTCGGGACGGTGAAGACCCCTCGATAAAGGGAAAGCGCTTACGAAGGCTCTGCGGGGGGCGGGCCGCTATCTCCAGAAAACGATCCCCCTCCACCAGACCTGCTTCATCAAGGCGGGCGGCGATCTGGGCCACCGTGTACCCTTCGGGGATGGTAAACCAGTTTGTCTGCCGGTCCACCTCGCCGGAGGCGAGCTTGGCGGCGATCTCGGCGAGGCTCATCGATGGGCTCAGCTCGTAGGGTCCGGCCTTGAACTCTTTATCCAGCTGGTGACGGCGGGCATAGATCTGAAAAACCAGCGCGCTGCGGATCAACCCTTTGTTGGAAAGCGCTGCCGAGATTTGCCCTGTCGTTGCGCCGGGTTCTATATCAATTAGAACCTTCCCGTTCGTAACCGCTGTATCGACGGGGCGCAGCAGCAGGTTTACCCCGGCGACGATGCCGAAGATGCAAGCGATCAACCCTGCTGCAATTATTCCTATTATCAGTTTCCTTCGTCTGGCAGGCACGTCTCATCCCCCGTTATTTTTAAAGTAAAGCGTTATTTAAAAAATATCACCGCTCTCTTCTTCGTCCAGATCCTTGACCATTTCCTCCCAGGCCAGGGCCACTTTGCTCCATTCCTCTTTATCCTCCACCTCGCTGAAGAGCTCTTCACCGCTCTTTTCATCCAGCTCCACGCGGAAGATATAGGCATCTTCTTCAAAATCGACCTCTATTTCATCTCCCTCTTCTCCGCTGTCAAAAACCGGCAGCATGATCGCATAACGCCCTTCATCAAGCTCCAGCACATCGATGACCGCAAAATCATGTTCTCTCCCCTCATCGTCAGAGAGGGTCACCAGGCTATCTTTGCTGATACTGTTATCCTCCATCGGCGGCACGCTCCTTTTTAATGTTACGACGGCAAGTTGTCGTCGGGGCAACCTGAACTGCGAAGAAATGTTTCCAGAATCAAAACAGCAGCTACTTTGTCCCGTACTTTTTTACGGGCCCTGCGCTTCATTCCGGCGGCAAGGAGGGTCCTCTCAGCCGCCCTGGTGGTCAGCCGTTCATCGACGAACTCCACCGGCAGACCGGTGCGTTTCCCGGCGGCGCCGGCAAATTTCTCCACCGCCCGGGCCGCCTCGCCCCGGCCGCCGTCCAGGTGCAGCGGCAGCCCGGCAACAATCAGGGCGACCTCATGCTCCCGGCAAAGCTCCGCCAGCCGCTCCAGGGCCGCGGTGAGGTTC
>JAAZIE010000002.1 GCA_012510305.1 Bacillota bacterium
CATTTAAGTAGACGCCGGGATAGATCCGGCCCCGGTAGCGGTAGAAATCACCGCCCGCGGCCAGCGCGGCGATGCAGCAGGGGAGCAGCAGGAGTAAAAGTACCCGCACCCATTTTTTTCGAAAAATTGCCGCCAGACGCTCTTTGAAAGGCACAGACCCGCCTCCGGATTGATCTTTTTGTACAAGATATGATCCGGATAGCGCCAAATATGCTCTCAAAAAGCGGCGGTGAGGTATAATTTATTGAAATGATGGTAAAATAGTTCATGGAGCCTTGCAGGAGCTACTGCTTATGGTAACAAGCGTTACCACAACTTTCATCTCCTGCCGGGCTCCATTCCTTATACCAGCAGTGAAAGAAGGATTCCGGCGGCGACGGCGGAGCCGATGACCCCGGCGACATTGGGTCCCATGGCATGCATGAGCAGGTAATTGTTGGGGTTCGCTTCTTTGCCCAGGGCCTGTGAAACCCGGGCGGCCATGGGCACGGCGGAGACCCCGGCGGAGCCGATGAGCGGGTTGATCTTGCCCCCGGTGATGAGGTAGAGCAGCTTGCCCATGAGGACCCCCCCGGCTGTGCCCAGGGCAAAAGCGGCCAGGCCCAGCACAATGATTAAAATTGTTTCTGCCGTTAAAAAAGAGGCCGCCGTCGCCTTGGCTCCCACGGAGAGGCCCAAAAAGATAACGATAATATTATTCAGCTCATTCTGGGCAGTTGTGCTCAAGCGGCCGGTGACGCCGCTTTCGCGCAGCAGGTTGCCGAACATGAGCATGCCCAGAAGCGGCACCGCCGCCGGCAGAAGCAGGCCTGTTAAAATTATGACCACGATGGGAAAAATGATTTTTTCGGTTTTGGAGACAGGGCGCAGCTGGGTCATCACGGTTTCTCGTTCGCGCTTTGTGGTCAGCAGCTTCATGATCGGCGGCTGGATGATCGGCACCAGGGCCATGTAGGAGTAGGCGGCGATGGCGATGGAGCCTAAAAGCTCGGGGGCGAGATGGTTGGCCACAAAGATAGCGGTGGGCCCGTCGGCGCCGCCGATGATGCCGATGGCGCCGGACTGCGGTGCGGTGAAACCGAGGAAATAGGCCCCGGCGAAGGTGGTAAAGATGCCCAGCTGAGCCGCCGCCCCCAGCAGCAGCGTCACCGGGTTGGCGATGAGCGGGCCGAAGTCGGTCAGGGCGCCGATCCCAAGAAAAATCAGCGGAGGATAGATCCCCAGCTCCAGGCCGCGGGAAAGATAGTACAGCAGCCCCCCGATGACCCCCTGCCCTTCCGGTTGAAGCAGATCGCTTAGGGGAAGATTCACCAGGAGCATGCCGAAGCTGATGGGGATAAGCAGCAGCGGCTCATATTTCTTGACGATGCCCAAGTAGAGCAGCACGCAGGCGATGGCGATCATGGCCAGCTCGGAGATGGTCAGGTGATAGAAACCGGTACTTTGAATGAACTCGATAATCAGTGCTCTCATCTTCTTGCCCCCTTCGGACGCGGACGGTACCGCAGCGCCCTCATTCGCCTAAATGATTTCCAGGAGCGGCTCACCGCTGCTGACCGTTTCTCCCACGCTGACGTGCACCGTACCGATGACCCCCTGCCGGGGGGCGGTGATCTCATTTTCCATTTTCATCGCTTCCAGGACCAGAAGAACATCGCCCTCCTCGACGCTTTCTCCCGCCTTGATTGCAAGAGAGATAATGGAGCCGGGCATCGGTGCCGCCACCTTGAGCCCGGTTGCTCCATCAGCGGGCTTGCTTTGCGCAGAAGGTGTTTCCCGCTTCGGCGGCAAATCTGTGCCGGCACCGCTCAAATGCGATACCTTTATCCCAGCAGTCGAGCGTTCCGGCGAAGCCAGTTCCTCAACTGATACGATGAATTCTTGCCCGTCCACGATAACCTTGTACTTTTTCACGTCCCTATTTCCCCCTTATTTTTACCCACAGGATGCTGTTTTCCAGAAGAGCCTCCCGTCCGGCAGCGGCCCAGCGTGAGCCTTTAACCTCGGCCGGTCCTCTCCCATCGCGAACCGCGCCTTGCTCCGGCGACGAAACCGACCGGTAACGGTTAATCGCCGCAGTGATCGCGGCTGCCAGTTGCAGTGAGCAGCCGTCGTTGCTTATTTCGTCCGGAGGCAAGGGCTCTTTCCGCTCGATCTTTTTGGGCGGGCGGCTCCATAGCCCGTTGACCAGGGCTAAAAGCGCGTAAAGCAAAAAAAGGACTACCATGACCACGGAAAAGCCCAGCGCAAATATTTGCATGGTGAATGTTATTTTTTCGGTCATCGCTGTTTCTCCCTTGAAATAGCAATTATAAGCCATTTTATCATTAGAGCCGGTTA
>JAAZIE010000130.1 GCA_012510305.1 Bacillota bacterium
AAGTAAAGCGGTTAAGCGGTGAGCTGGATCGTATTTTTCTTATCGGTTGCGGCACCTGTGCGACCATGGCCAAAACCGGGGGGGTGGCAGAGGTAAAGGCGATGCAGGAGAAGCTGCAGGAGGAGGGCAAGCTCGTTACCGGGTCGGTGGTCATCCCCACGGCCTGTGATGAGATGACCGCGGAGATCTTGAACGAATCCAGGAAATCGCTGGAGGATGCCCGGTGCATCATCGTGATGGCCTGCGCCCTCGGTGTCCAGCGGGTCAATTCATACCTGTCGCAGCCTGTTATCCCGGCCCTGGATACCCTTTTTATCGGCATGGAGAAAAGCCCCGGTCTATTTTTTGAAGCCTGCGACCAGTGTGGACAGTGCATTCTCGGTGAAACCGCGGGGATCTGCCCGCTGACAGCCTGTCACAAGGGGCTGTTGAACGGCCCCTGCGGCGGGACCGACAAAGGAAAATGCGAAGTGGATCCGGAGAAGGACTGCGCTTTTACCCTGATTTATGAGCGGTTGAAAGAACAGGGCCGGCTTGATTTAATGCGTAAATACCACCCCCCCAGGAACCACCAGGTTTTGCCCCGGCCCCGGGAATCCCGGATTTCATGAAAAGGGAGGGATGAGGATGGTGTCAAAACTGAAAGAGACGCTGGAGAATAAAAGTTTTGTCATTACCGGTGAAATCGGCCCCCCCAAGGGAACCGATCTGAAAAAGATGTATGAGCATATCGAGCTGCTTAGAGAGAAAGTTGACGCCCTCAATGTCACCGATCACCAGAGCTCGGTAATGCGCTTTCCTTCCATCGGCGGCTGCCTCGCTATCCGGGAACGGGGCGGAGAAGCGGTCCTGCAGTTAACCTGCCGCGACCGCAACCGTATCGCCCTGCAGGCGGAACTGCTCCTGGCTTACAGCCAGGGGGTTAAAAATGTGCTCTGCCTCACCGGCGATGCCGTTCCCGTGGGCGATCACGGTGAGGCCAAGGGTATCTTTGACCTGGATTCGGTTCAGCTGCTGCACGGTGTGAGGCAGCTGGAAAAGGGCTGGGACTTCGGGGGGAATGAGCTTGCGGGATCGGTGGAGTTCTGTGCCGGCGCCACCGTCACCCCGGAAGCGGAGCCCCTGGAACCGCAGCTGATCAAGTTTGAAAAGAAGATAGACGCCGGTGCCGAATTCTTTCAAACGCAGGCCATTTACGACCTGGAAAGGTTCGCCGGGTTTATGGAATATGCCCGCCAGTTTCCGGTAAAGATTCTCGCCGGTATTGTTTTGCTGTCATCGGCCCGGATGGCCAGGTTCATGAATGAGAACGTGCCGGGTATTTTTGTTCCCCAAGCACTCATCGATGAAATGGCCGCCGCTCCAAAAGGGGAAGCGCTTAAAAAAGGGATCGAGATCGCCGGACGGACGATCGCCCTCCTGAAAAAAGAATCGCTCTGCGACGGGGTCCATATCATGGCTATAAACCGGGAAGAAGTGGTCCCTGATATTCTTGCCGCGGCCGGTCTTTAAGAGCTGCCGGCAGCCCGGGGTGCTGCCGGCAGAATAACCGGTATTAACAGGGGGAGCCGAAGTTGTCCGGCCCTCCTGTTCTCTTTCTCTGCGGTTTTTGAGGGGAGCACACATTTTTGCGGCTCGGGGAGCGTTTCTTAGAACCATCTTGCAGGAATTAGCATATTTTAAGAGAATCTATTGACAAAAGGCTGTTTCTGTAGAATATTGCCGGCCATAAAGAAGGGAGTCAGCCATGTTACGCTCGTTTCCGGATACAGAACGTCCCGAACAAAATGTGAACGAATTTCTGGCCACGGTGCCTCCGGCTGAAGAGGCGCTCCCGGAGACAAAGATCAGAATCCGCGTTCGTTTCGATTACCGCGGTCTGCCCCGTCCCGCCCGTTTTTTCTTTGGCGGTAAGGGGGCAAA
Organism: Bacillota bacterium; assembly: GCA_012510305.1. Classification (GTDB taxonomy): domain Bacteria; phylum Bacillota; class Dethiobacteria; order DTU022; family DTU022; genus JAAZPQ01. The sequence continues at coordinate 1,924 of JAAZIE010000130.1, forward strand.
AGAGGTGGCCGAAGAGATTCGCCAGCAGCAGGCTAACATGTGGCGCCACGTGCCCATCCAGGGAGTGAGGATTGAGGATCTGGAGTTTATCGAGCTTTATTCGGTCTACGATGAGATCGAGGAGACCCTGGCGGTCTATGCCCCCGTGGTACTGAGAGCGACTATTGATTCGCTGGAGGACATCCTGCGCTTTGTCAGCCGTAACGAGTTTCGCCGGGTGGAGTTTATCGAGCCGGCCCGGATCAGCCTGACCAACCGCGATCTGGAGAAACTGTTTTACAAGTTCGGAGAGATGCTCCAGCAGAGCATTCAGGAACAGGAAGGTTTTTAGAGCTGCGGCCTGGTATAAAAATTACCCCCAATGCCCAAAATTATGGACAGGGGAATGGAGATGAGATCTTTGCCGCAGCAGTTTTACCGGGTGGCCCTGAGATGGGAACGTTTGCTCTACCGCTCCACTGCGGTGGTGCTGAGCTTGCTTGTCATCGGCCAGCTGCTCATGCTCAATGACCGGGTCCGTTATCTGCTCAGCAGGGTGGAGCCGCTGGAGGGATCTCCGTACCAGGAACAATATCGCGCTGAATGAAAAGTCCGGAAGCGCTAATTTTAACAAAAAAAAGGTATTTAACAGATGATCTCGAAAAAGATAGTGAGATGTCGATTAATTCTCAGTTGAAAATTGCCATTGATGGACCGGCCGGATCAGGAAAGAGCACGGTGGCGCGAGAAGTGGCCGCCAGGCTGAATATCGCTTACATTGACACCGGGGCGATGTACCGGGCTATTACCCTGAAACTGCTCAGGAGGCGCTGCGATCCGGTCGATCACGGCAGGGTGGAGGAGCTGTTGAAACAGACAGTGCTGGAGGTGTTGCCGGGAGGGCGGGTTATAATGGACGGTGAAGACGTTACCGCCGCAATCCGTGCGCCTGAAGTTAACGCGGCAGTTTCCCGGGTGGCGGAGCTGCCGGCAGTGCGCCGTAAAATGGTTCAACAGCAGCAGGAAATCGCCGCTGCCTCTGCCGGAATTGTCATGGAAGGACGGGATATCGCCTCCACGGTGATGCCCCAGGCCCCGCATAAGTTTTACCTGGATGCCTCTTTGCCGGTAAGAGCCCAACGGAGATCACAAGAGCAGCAGGATAAAGGATTGCCCCTTTCTTACGAAAACACTTTTCATGAGATAAAAGAACGCGACCGTATAGATTCCGAGAGATCTCATTCGCCCCTGGCGATTACTCCCGGTACCGCAGTGATCGATACCACCTCTTTGACCATTGAGGAAGTGGTGCAGTTAATTCTGCAGAGGGTTAACCGCCAAAAGGACTGAAGGGAGGGGCATGTGTGCTCTACAGGCTTGGTCATTTTGTTTTTAGAATTGTCTACCTGGTATTGTTCAAGCGCCGGGTTTATGGAGGCGAGCAGCTACCGCATCAGGGACCGCTGATCATCTGTGCCAACCATGTCAACTGGCAGGATCCCCTGATCATCGGCAGTGCCCTGCCGGCTCACTATAAAATCAAGTACATGGCCAAGGAAGAACTTTTTCGCAATCGTTTTGTCGCCTATTTCCTGAAAAAAGCGGGCGCCTTTCCCGTCAATCGCCAAAAAGCGGATATCGCGGCGGTCCGCCGTTGCTTCAAGGTTCTGGATGAAGGCGGCGTGATCGGCCTGTTCCCCGAGGGTACGCGCAGCAAGTCGGGGGAGCTGCAGCATTTACAGGAAGGGGCCGCCCTCATTGCGGCACGCAGCGGAGCGCCGGTTTTACCGGTTCTGGTAACGGGCTCTTATCGGACCGGCGGCCCCTTGAGCGTTGCTATCGGACCGGTTTTTTCTCTCCCCGGACTGGACTACAAAGGCCGGAAGGAGAGGAAAGCGCAGCTGGAGGAAGGCAGCAGAATGATCTATGAAAGTCTCAGGGCGCTTTATCCCGCCGATCAAAATGTCGAAAGTCTTTAGGTTCTTTTTTGCCTGGAATTAGTTGGAGTGAAGCAATTGCCTGTCCGCCTTGCCAAACATGCCGGTTTTTGCTCGGGAGTGAAGGAAGCTGTCGAAGCTGCCTTGCGGGAATCATCCCGGGGCGGCACCGTGTGGACCCTGGGTTCCCTGGTTCATAACGAAGCGGTAACGGCTTACCTGGCCGGGCACAACATCCGCGCTGTCGAAAACGTAGGCGATGCCGCGGAAGGCGCTCTGCTCATCCGGACACACGGGGTTACCCCGGCTGTGCTGGAGGAAGCGCACCGCCGGGAGCAGCTCAAGGTGGCGGACTTAACCTGTCCGAAAGTTCGGCGGGTCCAAAAACTGGCCCAAAAAATAGGAAAAAGCGGAGCACACCTGATCATCTATGGTGATTTTAAACATCCGGAGGTAAAGGGGGTTATCGGTTGGGCCGGAGGTGATGCCGAAGTTGACGTTGTTGCTTCAGTGGAGGAGTTAAGGCAACTGGCGATCAAGCCTTCGGCTGTTTTGATTGCCCAGACTACCGGGCAAAGTGCAACCTACGAAGATATTGAAAAGGAGTTTTTGCAACTCTGTCCCGGTGGTAAGGTTTATGATACATTATGCCCGGAAACGGGTAGAAGGCAGGCCGAGGCCGCCCGGTTGGCCCAAGAAGTAGCGGCCATGGTTGTAATTGGCAGCAGAAGCAGCGCCAATACCGGAGCCCTTGCTGAAGCCTGCCGGCGCCTGAAACCGACGTTGTGGGTAACGGGCGCGGCGGAGTTGGACCTCGAATTTCTGCGGAGATATCGCCATATCGGTGTTACCGCAGGAGCTTCAACCCCCCACTGGATGATAAAGGAGGTAGTGGAAAGAATGGAGAATGAGAAGTCGGATATGGACGTCAGTAAAGAGGAAACCGTTCCGGAAGAGGTGTCGTTGGATGCAGAGGGGGCCGGTTCAGAAGAAACGATGCCGGGCGGGGAGGAGACTTCCGAAGAGAGCACTGAAGAGGAAGCCCTGAAAGAGACCGCCCTGGAAGAGGCGGTCACGGAGGAACCCGCTTCCGAGCCGGAAGTGACAGCAGAAGCCCCGGTAGAGGAAACAGTGCTGGAAGAGACCGCCCCGGCAGAGGAAACCGTTATGGAAGAAACCGCCCCGGCAGAAGAAAAGATCTCTGAAGAAACCACCGCCGAACCGTCAGAAAAGAGCACCTCTGAAAAAGATGAAGATCCCGCCGGGACTGAAGAAACCGAAGTTGACGGGGAAACCGTGGAAAAGCCCGAGGAGACTTTTGATTTTACCGAGGCGCTTAACCTGGTACAGGTGGGGGAGCAGATTGTCGGAAAGGTGGTCCGGGCGGCAGAAGATGAAGTCTACCTGGATATAAACTATAAAACAGAAGCCCTTTTACCGGCAAAAGAGGTCCACTTGCAGGAAGGAGAAACCCTGGCCGACCGGTTTGAACCCGGCGAGGAGATCGAAGTTACCATTATCGATATAGAGGATCGGGACAGCAAGGTGGTTGTCTCCCACAAGCGTCTTTCGCGCCATGCCCGGTGGCAGGAACTTGCCCGGGCGTTGGAGGAAAAGACTACCGAGGAAGGCAAGGTCAAACAGGTGGTGAACGCAGGGATGGTTCTTGACCTGGGCGAAGGGATCGACGGCTTTATGCCCGGCTCTCTCGTAGATCTGCGCTATATTCCAGATTTTAAACCTTTTTTCGGCGAGATCCTGAAATTCAAGATCATTGAGCTGAACCGGGAAAAAGACAAGGTGATCCTGTCGCGTAAAAAGGTTATTGAAGAGGAAAATCTGCGCAAAAAAGAGGAAACCCTGCAATCCCTGGAGGCAGGATCCACGATTCCGGGGATCGTCAGGCGGCTGACAGACTTTGGTGCTTTCGTCGATGTGGGCGGGGTTGACGGGCTGGTTCATATATCCGAGATTGCCTGGGAGCGGGTGGAACATCCGCGGGAAGCGCTCAAGGTAGGCCAGGAGATCGAGGTCAAGGTGCTCGATGTGATCCCCGAAAGAGAGCGGATCAGCCTGAGCCTGCGCCGGACCCAGCCCGATCCCTGGACGAAAGCGATGCAGGAGCTGGTCGACGGGGAGATCGTTTCAGGAAAGATTACCCGCCTGGTCAATTTTGGTGCTTTTGTGGAGCTGCGCCCGGGCGTGGAAGGGCTGGTCCATATATCCCAGATCGCTGATTATCACGTAAAACACCCCTCGGAAGTGCTGGAAGAAGGAGAAACGGTGGATGTAAAAATCCTTGAGTTAAAGCCGGCCAAAAAACGGATCAGCTTAAGCCTTAAGGAGGCGCGAACCGGAGACTATCAAAAGACGGACAGCGGCGAATCGACCGATGACGAGAGCAGCGGCACAGTAACCATCGGCGATGTTTTCGGCGATCTCCTTGGAAACGCAGAAACCAGGGATGACGACACCGATACCGGGGAAGAAAAAACAGAAAACCAGGAGAACGATGAGGGCTAGATGCCGAGGTTTAACCGCAAGGACCAACATATTTTAATTGGACTTAAACAAAAAAGAGGCCTGGCGGACTTTTCCGATATACACTTTATTCATAACTGTTTGCCGGAACGCGATTTAAACGAGGTGAACCTTAAAACACGCTTGCATGGGGTGGATCTGGGTTCACCTTTTTTTATTAATGCGCTTACCGGCGGTACGCCGCTGGCCGGGCGGATTAATGCCGCCCTCGCCCTGGCGGCAAGGGAATGCAACCTGCCGATGGCTCTGGGATCGCAAGCGATCGCCCTGGAAAACCCCGCGGCAGTGAATAGTTTCAGGATTGTCCGTAAAATCAACCCCAAAGGGATATTGTGGGCCAATCTGGGCTCCTATGCCACGCTGGAGATGGCCCGCCGCGCCGTGGAGATGATCGATGCGGCGGCGCTGCAAATACACTTGAATGTGCCCCAGGAACTGGCCATGAAAGAGGGCGACCGCTGTTTTAGGGGTGCTCTGGAGCGCATTGGCCGGATCGCCGGTGCCCTCTCCAAGCCGGTTGTCGTCAAAGAGGTCGGTTTCGGCATCGCCCGGGAGCAGGCCTTGCTGCTGCTGGAAGCCGGTGTAGCCGCCATCGATGTGGGCGGGCGGGGGGGGACCAACTTTTTGGCCCTGGAGAACCGCCGCTCCCGCAGAATATTATCCCGGGAGATTCTTTCCTGGGGTATACCCACGGCGATTAGCTTGATCGAGGTACTCGATGCCGTGAAGGGAGAGGCCGGGGTAATCGCCGGGGGAGGGATGTGCTCCAGCTATAACATTGCCCGGGCCCTGGCGCTGGGTGCGGATGCTGTGGGGCTGGCCGGTTACCCGCTTCAGCTGATTCTGAGAAAAGGCCCCCGGGCTCTGATCAGGGCGATCGGGAAACTGGAGGAAGAGCTGCGCCTGCTCATGCTCATGACCGGGTCTTCCTCGCTGCCGGAGCTGCGCCGGGTGCCCCTGGTCATTACCGGCTTTACCCGAGAGTGGATGGAAAGTCGTCAAATCAAGCTGCCCGAATCCCGCTAGAGCACAGGGGCGCCTTGCCCGCGGTTGGCCTGCAGGTTTCGTTTGTGCCATGGCGGTACCAGTTTGCATCCGAGGTGCCTGATTCCCCCCCTCGTTACCGCATAAAATGAGCTGCGGCGGAAAAGATAAGCTGAGAAGCAGGCAAAAAGCTGCATCACTGCGATAATACGGGGGGGTTGCCCGATGCC
>JAAZIE010000131.1 GCA_012510305.1 Bacillota bacterium
CCCACTCCCCGCCCCACAAAGATACTGTCCACAACGTTGTATAAGGCGTTTACCATGAGGGCTACTATAGCGGGCAGTGAAAATTTCAGCAGCAGCCTGGGAATGCTTTCTGTTGACATCTGCTTTGATTTATCCATGTATTGTCCTTTATAGATCCGGTGTTTTGACTTGGTTGTTGCTGTCTTTTCTCTAATCAACGCATAAGTATACCATACAGCAGCAAAAGATAAAGGAAAATGCAGCCGGCCATCTTTTGGATAATAGGGTTGTCCCCGGGAAAAAACATCTTAATGCAAAGATCGGGATGCCCGGTGTGATCCGCTGTCCTGAAACCCGGACGGTCTCAAACCGAAGATTTACCGCTCCGTTTGCCTGGTATAAAACGATTGGATACAGCGGTGCCGAAGGAAGGTCAATATCGTTTTGCGGCGGTGTGCATCAGCCCTGCTGCGAATCAGCCTGCTTGGCCTTGGTTTCTTCTCCGGTGAACCGGACCAGCAGGCGGCCGCAGTTTTCACAGTAGACCAGGGCCGCGGGATCATACAGAAAGCCCCGCTGCGCCGAGGAGATGAAGACGCTGCACCCCTGGCAGATATCGTTGATCACGCGGGCGATGCCCCGCCCCTGGTGCCTCTGCATCATTTCATCGTAAAGCCTCAGCCTGTCCGGTTCGATCTGTTCGGTCAACCGGTCGCGCTGCTCCTGCAGCTTCGCCAGCTCGCCTCCCAGGAGAGCCAGCTCTTCTTCCAGCCGCCGCTGCCAATCATGCAGCTCCACAGCCCCTTCTTTCTTTTGACGGGTTAGCGCTACCGCCAGCTCCTCCTGCTCTTCGATCGCTTCCATCAGGCTGAGCAGCTCTTCTTCCTGGGCCAGCTGTTTCTGTTTTACCGATCCAAGCTTGATCTCCATCTGCTCCAACTCTTTAATATTTTTCACTTCACCGCTGTAGAGCCTTTGGTGCAGCTCCTCGCGTTCCGCGGAAATCGTCTCCAGGTCAAGCTCACCTCTTCTCAGCCTCTTGCGCTGCTCCTGAAGAAGCTGCTCCCCCTGCTCAAGTTCTTCCTCTACCCGGTCCAGCCTCGCTGCAGCATCCTCCACTTCCTGGTGAAGAGGGTTTCCCTCAAATTTATCTGTAAGCACACCGATGGCCAGATCAAGTTCCTGGAGCTCCCATAGAAGGATTAAAGACATATTATTCACCTCTTCCTTTTTGACCAAAGTACACAAAAGCAGGCCCGGCCGCCGGTTCTTACATAAAGAGCCATTCCGGCGGTGCTGCTGCCGCTCTTTCCACGCCGGTTTTCAGGCCGGCCCCGCGCAGCGAATCCCGGAGATGGTTCACCAGGTGGTCAAGCACGGGCAGCTCGGTTCCGCTGTGGCCGGCGTCGATGAGCCCCAGGCCGTGAGCGCGGGCTTTTTCCAGATCGTGGTGGCGGAAATCACCGGAGATAAAGAGCTCCGCCCCGCCGGCCACGGCGTCCCCGATCAGCGAGCCGCCGCTGCCGCCGCAGAGAGCGACCCGGCTAAATTTTTGGCCCGGCGGGGCCCAGCAGCGCACCATCGCCTGCCCCAGCTCTTTGCGGCAGCGCTCTGCAACCAGGGAAAGGGTCTGCGGGCTCTTCAGCGTGCCGATGAGACCGAGGCCCCGGGGCTCGCCTTCCCGGGAGAGAGGATAGAGATCGTAAGCGGGCTCTTCGTAGGGATGAGCTTCCAGGAGAGCCCGGATTACAGCCCGGCGGCGCGAAGCCGGTAAAATCGTTTCCATCCTGGTTTCGGCAACCTTTTCCAGTTGTCCCGGGCGGCCGATAAAAGGGTTGCTCCCCTGAAGCGGTTCAAAGGTGCCGGTACCGGAAACTTGGAAACTGCTGCGGCTGTAACGATCGCTCCGCCCGGCTCCCGCTGCCGCCAGGTTCTCCAGCAGTCTATCCTCGTGGCCGGCGGGGACAAAGAGAACCAGCTTGAGCAGCTGCTCGTGCCCGGTAACCTTGAGCACCTGCCGCCCCTTTTCGGCCAGGCCGAGCCGCTCCGCCAAAACATAGTTCACCCCGCGGGGGGCAATATCCAAGTTGGTATGGGCGCTGTAGACAGCGATACGGTGGCGGATGGCCGCCGCAGCGAGCGCGCTCAGGGGCTCGCTTTCATCGACCGCCCGGAGCGGTTCAAAAAGCAGCGGGTGGTGGGTTACTACCAGTCCGGCATCTTTGGCGATGGCCTCTTCAAGAACGGCCCGGTCCAGTTCCAGGGCCACGAGGACCCGGCGCACCGCCGCTCCGGGATCGCCCAACTGCAGTCCCACGGGATCGCCGGAGAGGGCCAGCGAAGGGGGCGCCAGCTCTTCCACATAGCCGGTTACCTGCCGCACGGTTGCAAACAAGAAAAACACCTCTTTCAAAACTTTCAGATCGGGGCAAACTTATCTTTGCCCCGGAAGAAGCAAATGAACCCGCCGGCCCCGCGGTTGCCCTGTTCGCCGCGCTTTATTTGCCTTCCTGCTCCAGGCCCGGGCGCAAATGCCGGGGCAGCTTCAGCCGTCCGTAAGATTGGGCCAGGCGGAGGGCGGAGGGAGCAGTGCCTTCACGGCTGATCTTTTCCCCGCCTTCTTCCGCCGCCAGCAGGTAGGCGCCTACTGCAGGTTCGAATTCCGGAAGGCAGATCCGCGCGCCGGGCACGGAACGGTGCAGGGCCAGGGTAAAGGAATCGATCATCAGCGGATTGTGCTGCCGGGCGGCGGCGTACATGCCGCCGGCAAGAACGACATCGCACTGTTCCCGCTCCATCTTCAGCGCCCTGAGCACTGCGGCGCAATCACCCCCGAGAACCGCCCCCATGTGCATAAGAATCTCCTGGGCCACAGCATCGCCCCCGGCAGCCAGCTCAAAGACCGGGGTGGGCAGCAGAAAATAGCTGCGTACTTTCAAGGAAATATCATCGCGCAGCGCCTCGGCCAGCTCGTCGTAGTCTGCAAATTCAGCCGAAAATGCCTCCAGCACTTTTTCTTGCAAGCCGCTTTTCGGCCCCGTGCCCTCTTCTGAGCGAAAAGCGCGGTGCAGCGCTTCGCGGGCCAGGTCGGCAGAGCCGCCCCAATTGCCGCATTCGTAACCGAGGCTGCGCAGCGCCACCCTGCCGCCGGCCCCGTTCCAGGCGGCGGCATTGGCCCCCGTCCCGCAAACAGAGACGGCACCGTAAGCGGCGTCGGTCCCCGCCCGGAAAGCAGCCCGGGTGTCATTGACCAGCAGAAAATCGGTCCGGGGATATTCTTCTTTGAGCTTATCCTGCAGGATCCGGAAATCGGAGGGCAGGTCGGCACCGCTCAAAGCAAAAACTACAAGTTCGAGGGCGCTGCGTTCCAGCGCAGCCTGCCGCAGCGCCTCTTCAAGAGATAGGGCGACGGCATGCATCGCCGCGGCCAGCCCCACATTCTGGTAATTGGAGGGGCCGCCCAGGCCGCAGCCCAAAATATTACCCTCCCCGTCACCGCAAAGGGCCAGTGTCTTTGTCGCTCCACCGTCTACACCGGCATAGTACCTCTTTTTTCCTGAACCCATTTTAAGCACCCTCCTTTCAAAAAACAGGAGACGGCGAGCCAAAGCCAACTTGGTCCGGCAATCGCACACCGGTCCCGAAAGGTTTATTGGAACTGCGGCAGGTAGAGCTCATTTTCCCTTAAGATATCACCCAGCAAAGCCGCAGCCTCATCGGCCCCTCTCACCAGGGGGTGCGCGAGCAGGGCCAGGAAAGCAGCGCGCCTGTTCCCGGACACCGCCGCCTCGATGGTCAACTGCTCGTAAGCCTTGACCTGCTGGACCAGGCCGCGCAGCTCCACCGGCAGGGGCCCCGGCGAAAGAGGCCGGATCCCGCCGTTGCTGATCAGGCAATTTGTCTCCACCACGGCGGTGTGCGGCAGATCGGGAATCGCGGAGCCGTTGCGTACATTTAAAACCTGCCTTGCCGTGGCGCCGCTGTAGAAGGCCCGCATCAGCGATACCGCCGCCTCCGAATAGAAAGCCCCGCCGCGCAGCGCTAGCTGATCCGGCTTTGCGGCCAGGTCCGGATCGCGGTAAAGCTTGAAAAGCTCTTCCTCAATGGCCAGAACCCGGCGCGCCCGGTTTTTACCCTCCGCCGCCTGTTCTTTTACCGCCTTAAAAGTCTGCTCCGGGTAATAATAGTAGAGCAGGTACGACGAGGGCAAGGCGCCCAATTTTTGGAGCAGCGCCCGGACCTTCTCCGGGGCGATCCCGGGAAAATCATGGGCCAAAAACGAAGCTGCCTCGATTGATGAGGTGATCCGGTGAAGCACATCGGCGCCGTCCAGAGAAGCCCGGGTAACCCAGCTGAGATGGTTGAGACCGGTGAAGGTCAGCTCCAGCCGGCCGGGGGGCGCTCCCAGAAAAGCCGCCGCCATTTTTTGAAAGGTCAAAGGGATATTGCAAAGCCCCACATTTTTTACAGCGCCCTGTCCCTGCAGCGCTTCGGTAATGATCCCGGAGGGGTTGGTGAAATTGATCAAAAAAGCATCGGCGCAGAGCCGGCCCATCTCCGCGGCCAGCTCCAGGGCAACGGGAATATGGCGCAAGGCTGCGGCGAAACCGCCCGGGCCGGTAGTCTCCTGCCCCACGATACCGTACGGCAGCGGCAACAGCTCGTCCTTCAAACGGGCTGCGCCACCGCCGGCGCGAAACTGGCTGATCACAAAATCAGCGCCGGGCAAAGCGGCGCTGCGGTTCAGGGTTTCAGTGAGCTCGAGCTTTTTTTCCAGCCCGGCTTTGTGGATCATCCGGCGGCCGAGCCCGGCTACAGCCGCCAGTTTTTCACGGCCGGCCTCCAGATCCACCAGGCAGATTTCGGCAACGGGAAAAGAGCCGTGCCCGCCGATAATGCCCGAGATTAGCTCCGGGGTATAACTGGATCCCCCGCCGATAACGACAATTTTCAAGGCTTCTCTCTCTCCTTAGCTGTGGCCGGCCTTTTCGCCGCCTTCCGCTCAATTATATCCGGGCTCTGCAAGAATTACAAGAAAGGCCAACGGCGTAGCGGGGTGACAGCAGGGAGCCCGGGGCTTCCCTTTCCGATCCGTCCTATCTCCTTTTTCAGAAACATCTCCCTTGATGTGCCCCTTTGTTACCACCCCAAATGTAGGGGTCGGG
>JAAZIE010000132.1 GCA_012510305.1 Bacillota bacterium
CGCGCACCGGGTATTGCCGGGTATCGATAAGCAGGCCCTGCGTCTCTCCGTCAATTAAAAGCAGCATGGGACCCGAGAGGACCTCCGGAAGGGCCTCTTCAAAATCATCAGCGATATCCACCTCGGCAAAGGGAATGATCTTCTTCATCAGCTTGTCGATTGGCGCGACGGCCAGCTGTTCCCGGCTTGCTTCGATGAGGGCGCGAATGATAAAAACGGTGATCTCATTGTTGTTCAACCCGTCGACAAAAAGCAGCGCCGCCTTTTTTTCCCCGATGAGCATCTCTTTGAAGATGAGGTCAAAATTATCCGTGCCCAGATCGAGCTTTTTTTGCAGGTAGGCTTTGTTCTCTTCAAAATTTTTTTCAATGGGCGTGGCCACTTTCTGCTGCTCCCTTCATCTGAGCCCGTTAACGTGCCGCTAACCTCGCGGTTCAAAAATAAGCGCTGCAAAAAATGCAAAAACAATGGCTGCAGTGACTCCTGTGCTGGTGAGCTCAAACATGCCCGTGAGAACCCCGATGACGCCTTTGCGGGAGGCCTCGAACATGGCTCCCTTGACCAGGGCGTTGCCGAAGCTGGAAATCGGCAGGCTGGCGCCGGCACCGGCAAACCGGATCAGCCGGTCATAAATACCCAGGCCCCCCAGGACGCCGCCGGCAACAACAAACCCGGAGAGGATATGCCCCGGAGAGAAAGAGGTGAGATCAAAAAGAAGCTGCCCGACGAGGCAGAAAAGCCCCCCCACCAAAAAAGCGGTCAAATAGCTGCCCATATTCATCGCCACTCCTTCTGTCTAATCCTGACGGCTTACATCTCCAGGGCGACGGCGTGGGCCACCGCCGGAATGGTTTCGCCCTGGGCCAGCGTGGTAGTGCTGTGCAAAGCTCCCGTGGATACGGCGAGAACCTTTTGCAGCTCACCTGCTCTCATCCGCTCCCGGAGATGCCCCAGCACCACCAGGCCTGAACTGGCGCAGCCGCTTCCCCCCGCCCCCACCTGCTGCAGGTGGGGATTATAAATCATGAGGCCGCAATCGTTCAAATTCCCTTCGGGAAAGTAGCCGCTGCGGGCAAGGATCTGCTTTAACAGTTTTAAGCCTACCTTTCCCAAATCACCGGTGACAATGAGATCATAGTAATCGGGGTTGCGCTGAAGCTCCTGAAAGTGAGCGATCAGGGTCGAAGCCGCCGCCGGGGCCATGGCCGCACCGAGACTGAAACTATCCTTTTCGCCCAGGTCGATCACTTTTCCCGTGGTCACGGCGGTGATCCGCGGGCTCTCCCCGGCGATTCCGATTACCGCCGCCGCCGCACCGGTAACGGTCCATTGGGCCTGCTCCGGACGCTGGAAACCGTACTCCACGGGATAGCGAAACTGGCGTTCGGCGCTGCAGTGATGGCTCGAGGTGGCCGCGAGGACCTTGCCGGCAAACCTCCCTGCCACCAGCATCGCTCCCCAGGAAAGCGCCAGCGCCATGGTGGAACAGGCCCCGTAGAGCCCGAAATAAGGCCGCCCCAAAACGGCGGCGCTGTATCCTGAAACGGTAGTCTGGTTGAGCAGGTCGCCGGAGAGGAAATAATCGATTTCATCGAGGTTGAAATTTCCCTTTTCCAGTGCCCGGGAGCAGGCCTCCTGGAGCATTTTCCTTTCAGCGGCTTCAAAACTCTTTTCCCCGGCCCGCAAATCCCTGTACACCAGATCGAAACCCGCCCCCAGCGGGCCCTGCCCTTCCATCGGCCCGGCCACGGCGGCAGTGGCAGTTAAAAAAGGAGCCGGGTCCAACAGTACGCTTTGCCTACCGGCCTTCATGCTCACCACCGCTCACCCCGTTTTGTCATTTTCCCCGGCGATCAGAGCAGCGCCGAAATCAGCCCCACGACAAAGGCTGTCACTACGCCGAACAGAAGCACACTCCCGGCCAGGGAAAAGATCTTGGAGCCCATACCGAGGACAAGCCCCTCTTTTTTAAACTCCAGGGCTGCCGCGGTAAGCGAGTTGGCAAAACCGGTCACCGGTACGGCGGTGCCGGCACCGGTGATGCCGGCCAGCCGGTCAAACAGGCCCAGCCCGGTTAAAAGAGAAGCGAGGAAGATTACCGTGACCACCGTGGGGTTGGAAGCCTCTTCGGGGTTAAACCCAAAAGCGATATAGATGTTTTGGATCACCTGCCCCAGCAAACAGATGAACCCGCCGCTGACAAAGGCGATGAGCGCGTTGCGCAGCAGCGGCGGAGCCGGTCTCGCCTTTTTCGCCATTTGGCGGTACTCTTCAGCGGTGATCTTTAACTCCTCGGGAACAGCAGCCATGAACAAACCTCCCTAAGGC
>JAAZIE010000133.1 GCA_012510305.1 Bacillota bacterium
CATTGAACCTAACTCGGGGTGTGATCGGCTGCTACTTGGCCTGACCGAACGGGAGAAGCGGATCGCCGGGCTGTTTTTTAAGGCAGGTGCGGTTTATGCTCTTGACTTCTGCGAGGGTGGAGGGGCAGTAAGTGGGAAATATCTTTGAGCAGATTAAACAGTCTACTGACTTCCAGACCGTTTTTAGGCATTTTTGTGGCTCCGAAATCAAGAACAATGACAAGACCCTTTGCCCTTTTCACGATGAAAAAACGCCCTCTTTTCACATTTATAAAAATGCCGCAAAATGTTACGGCTGCGGTTGGCGCGGTGATACCATCGCCTTTGTGGCCGAGTTGCGGTCTCTGCGGCCATATGAAGCCGCAAGGTTGATTTGTCAAGAGCTTAACATCTCAATCCCAGGCAATAGGGCCCCGAAGAAAGCGCCGCGTCCTGCACGGTTAGCCGCCCAGGCAGGCACCGTAGCCGAGCAGCGAGCCGCCCAAGCGAAATACCGAAAATTAAAGCAGTTAGCATTTTTGGCCCTGGCTGACTTTCGGGACCTATCTGCCGGCATATTTGAGGCGGAGGGGTTGAATATTGAACCCGAATTGGCGGATGCTGTTCACATGCTGCCTCAAATTGAGTACTACCTTGAGGTGTTAGCTGCTGGCTCAGCGAGCGATAAGCTCGAATTGTTGCGTGAGGGGGTGCTTGAACGATGGGCGAGGCTGCGAAGCTATCAAACGCTGATGTGAGGCTTGTTAGCGGAATTAGCATAGTTGAAAACCTAACGGACATCGGCAACGCTCGTCGCTTCGCGCTGCAAGCAGCGGGCAACTTTCGGTACTTATACGAGCGCAAAGTCTGGATTTGCTGGACTGGCAAGCGCTGGGATGTGGATAGCACTGGCGCAGTGATGCGGCTGGCAAAAAGGGTGGCCCTTTCGATTTATCGTGAGGTGGAGTTCGCCACTGATGCGGAAGAGCGATCATCTATCTCGCAGCATGCCTATCGCACCGAATCGAAAAACCGTCTGGATGCAATGGTGAGTCTCGCTCAGAGCGAGCCTGGTATTTCGATTGGTCAGCTGAGTCTGGACAATGATCCGTGGTTGTTTAACTGCCAAAACGGCACCCTGGACCTACGAACCGGCGAACTGCGGGAACACCGTCGGGAAGACTTTATAACCAAGCTGGCTCCGGTGGAATTTATTCCAGAGGCAAAATCGGAGCTGTTAGAGAGCTTCCTTGAGCGCATCTTACCCGATCCCGATGTGCAGCGGTATGTTCAGAAAGCTCTGGGCTATTCCCTGACCGGTGACACGGGTCTGGAGAAACTTTTTTTTGCCTTTGGCCCACCAGCTACGGGAAAATCGACGCTGCTGGCTGCAGTGCAGGAGGCGATAGGCGATTATTCGGCGACAGCAGACTTCGAGACCTTCTTGCGGCGATCCAGCGTCAGCGGGGCTCCTCGCAACGATATCGCTCGTCTTATCGGAAAGCGCTTTGTTGCGTCTGTCGAAGTGGAGGACGGCAAGCGCCTCGCCGAGGGACTGGTTAACCAGCTCACCGGTGGTGACACCGTGACCGCCCGGTTTTTATACTCGGAGAGTTTCGAGTTTAGGCCGCAGTTCAAGCTTTGGTTGGCGGCAAACAATCGACCCAGTATATCGGGACCCGAAGGGGCAATCTGGCGTCGGTTGGTGCAAATACCCTTTCTTGAGGAGATACCGGCAGGCGAGCGCGATCCCGACGTAAAAGCACGATTGAGGGGTAGTGAAAGGGCTGCCGTCCTGGCATGGCTGGTTCAGGGATGCCTCGCTTGGCAGCAGGAGGGCTTGCAGGAGCCGAAGGCCGTGCAGGGGTTGACGGAGGAGTACCGGGATGAGAGCGACCCCCTTCGCGACTTTATTGAAGAGTGCTGCACCATCAATCCTGGAGCACAGGTGGTTAACGGGGATATTTGGGCGGCGTATCGGGACTGGGTAAAGGCGAGTGGTGAGCGCTATCCGCTGGGTCGCAAGCGGTTCAGTCAGGCGCTGATGGGGCGGGGTCTCGATCAGTATCAGGAGACAACAGGCAGCAGACGCAGGATTTGGCTGGGAATTGGCCTGCTGGAGCTATTGCGAACAGGTGGAACAGATGAAAACCCATTTTAGGAAAGCTTTCCACGCGAGAAGGACTTGGAAAAAGAAACACAAAACGCGTTTTGAAGTGTTCCAAGTGGTCCAGGGCCGACAGGTATGGGCTGAATTGGAAGTAAAAAATAAATAAATCCGGGAGCGTAACAACGAAATGACGCACAGGAAAACTAAGCGGGACGAGGAGTGGCGGGCCTTCGCTGGCGGTGTTAATTGTTTGAGAAGCGAACTGCAGGCATTGCTTGTGAGGTATCAGGGATTGTTGCCGGCTCGACTTGTTGACCGACATCTAAGGATTGTCCGCGATGTGGATAGTTTCAGGGCCTCCGCGGAGGACTGGATGTTTTCACGGGGTGGTCCCCGTGACACCAGGATTTGGCATCCCGGAACAAAGAGTAGCAAGGGGCGTGCAAGTGAAAACCTCAGCGCGGGAAAACAAATAGAAAAGGATGATGTGACGTGAGCACGACTACGAAACAAGACGGCGTTGCTTGCGTGCAAACAGTGCTGAGTAGACCGATGGTAGTCAAGGGGGAAAACAAATTGGAGAGGCCGATGACGATGAAAAATCCCAAAGTCACTTGCGACACGGGCTGCGGCAAGCGCTTTAGATCAAAGTTGATTGAGGAGCCGCACGGCGTGGCGTGAAGCAATATTTCACCTGCCCGCACTGCAAGAGGATTTATAACGTGTGCAAGATTACTCGGCGAGGGCTGGAGCTGCGGGAGAAGATAGGGGTGGCGTCGGAAGCAGGAGACGCGAGGGCGGTTGTCGGGTTGCGAGCTAAGATGCGGGAGCAGGTAATGCGGCTGTGGGGGTAGGCGGCATGGGGGCAGTGGTAGAGATGTGCCCCGTAGACCCCTGCGCCCCGCAGGTATCCGGGGTGCCCCGTTCTTACCCGGGAGGCCTACTGCCCGGAGCACACCAGGGCCAAGCAAGAGAAGTGCAACTTATGGGCAGCAGCTTCTGTTAACCGGCTCCAAGCTTCGCGAGTGGCACCAGGTGAAGAGTGACCCAGCGTTGCCAAAGAAATTTACGGGTTCGCCGGCTGCTGTGGTCCATCAGCAAAGACGACGATCTTTTCGGCGCAGTGTAAACAAAGAGAATGTAAGCATTATCAAAATAATAAAAAG
>JAAZIE010000134.1 GCA_012510305.1 Bacillota bacterium
ATCGGAAGGAGGCGATATCCCGATAATTTTATCGCCGGCATGGTAGGCGATCTCACCGCCGGTGTAAATAATAAATCCGGCCACAATAAAGGCGCTCACCGGGTCGAGCCAGCCAATGCGGAAATAGGCACCGCCAACGGCAATGAGCACAAGGACGGAGGTGAAAGCATCGCTGCGGTGGTGCCAGGCGTCGGCGATGAGCGCTTCAGAATTGATCAGGCGTCCCAGGCTGCCGGCAAACCGGTACATCAGTTCTTTGATCAGAATGGAGCCGAGGGCCACAAAAACTGCCGCCAGGCTGGGCTGCATCCCGGTACCGCCGGCCAGGCGCCGGTAAGCGTCCCCGATAAAACCCAGCCCCACACCGATGAGGGCTACGGCCACAACCAGCCCGGCCAGGTATTCGACGCGCCCATGGCCGTAGGGATGTTTTTCATCGGGGCCCTTGCTCGATATCTTGAAGCCGATGATCACGACAATGGAGGTAACGATATCGGAAGCGGTATGGACCGCGTTGGCCAGCATGGAAACGCTGCCGGTAGCAGCGCCCACAGCGAATTTCATCAGGGCCAGCAGGGTATTGCCGGCAATGCTGACCCAGCCCCCGATGTAACCGAGGCGCAGCCTTTCCGGCGGCCGGCTTATATCCCTGCCGCCGGCCATGGTCCTAATCAGCGCTCTGTCCAGCCAATTCGTAATGGAAAAAACCCCCGCCAAGCTACATCTTCTCCGCCCCCAGGCTCAAGAAGCCGGGCGGGCGGCCTGCTTCCTATCAATATAATACTATGCCGGGCCGGGGGAATACAACCCCTTTGCTTCAAACGGCCGGGCTCGCCGGCCGCACAATAAACATTTGGCCCCCTCCCTGATAGCACCCTCCAAATGAGGTTAAAATATGGTCACTGCAAGCTGAGAGGTGAAACTGGTGGGTGCTACTATCGTAATCGCAGGCGGGGGCGCCGCCGGGGCTCCCGCGGCACGGTCATTGAGGAGAAAACTCGGTGCGGAACACCGCATCATCCTGGTGGAGCAGAAGGAAACCCTGGTCAATCCGGCCCTTTTACCGCTTTACGCCGTGGGGAAGAAAAAGCGGCGGCACTTTTCCCGGGAGCGCTCCCGCATGTCGCTGCCGGGCATAGAGCTCACCGCCGGGCGGGTGCTGAAAATCGATCCCGGCGCCAAAAAAGTGTATACCGGCGGCGAGGAGATCGATTTCGACCTGCTCCTCATCGCCACCGGGGCGGAACTGGACCGGTCCCGGCCCCCCGGAGCGGCCGAAGCAGGCATCGATCTGCAGAGCCTCGAGGGAGCGGAAAAAATTTATGCTGCGCTGCCGTATTTTCGGGGTACCGAGATCGCCATTGTGGCACCCTCCGCCGGGATCAAATGCCCCGCCGGGCCGTACGAATATGCCCTTCTGCTGGAAAACTGGTTTAACCGGCGGGGGCGCAGCCGGGATATCAGCATCACCATCTACACCTCCGAGAGCGCTCCCCTGATCCTCTTCGGCGAGAGAACCTCCCGGGCCCTTGCGGAGCTGCTGCTTAAGAGAAGAATACGCCTGCACCCGGGTGCCCGCATCAGGCGAATCGACGGGGAGAGCAAAACGATTTTTGTAGACCGGGACCGCTTCTCCTATGACCTGCTGCTCTATTACGCCCCCGTCACACCGCCGCCGCTGGTTGGGGAAAGCGGGCTGGCCGGCAAGGGGGGCTGGTTAAGGCCGGATCCCCGGACCATGGCGCTCCCGCTGGAGAGCTCTATTTTTGCCGCAGGGGATGTTACCGCGATCGACACACCCCGGGGAGAGCTGCTGCCCAAGCTGGGCGCTATCGCTCACCTGCAGTCGCTCGTCGCCGCCGCCAATATCGCTCGCCTGGTAAAGGGCCAAAAACCGGACCGGGCGTACTGCGGATTTGCCGGGTGAATTGTGGAAACGGGAAGGGGGGCCCTTCCCTTTGCCGGCAGCTTCTACAAGGAAAAGAGCAACTTTTTTACCCTGCCGGTCAGCAAACTCTGGAGCCCGCTAAAAACGCTGTTTGCGGAGCGATGGTGGCGCTGGGATCACCGCTGAAGGCAGGAGGCCGCTGCGCCGGCAAAGGCCTGAAAAAGAAGCCCCGAAGCAGGGTGTTCAAGGGTTTCCGGATGCCACTGCACCCCGATCAAGAAAGGGCGCTCCGGATCCTCCAGGGCCTCGACCACGCCGTCGGGAGAAAGCGCCGCTTTCCGCAGGCCGGCACCGATTGCAGCGGGGGCCTGGTGGTGGAAGCTGTTCACCGCCAGGCGGCCTGCCCCAATGATGGCGGCGAGCCGCGTGCGGGGTAAAACTTCGACGCTGTGGGAGGGGTGATGGCGCGGCGCTCTTTGCTCATGCTGCAGATAACCCGGCCCGCCGCCGAGATCCTGATGGAGGGTCCCGCCCAGGGCCACGTTCAGCAGCTGCAGGCCCCGGCAAATCCCGAAGAGAGGCAGCCTGCGGGAAAGCGCCGTCCGCACCAGGGCCAGCTCCCAGGCATCGCGCTGCGGATCGACCTCCCCCAGACCGGATTCGGGTTCCGCCCCGTAATGAAAGGGGGCCACATCGCCGCCGCCGCCGAGCAGCAAACCGCTCAAGGGATCAAGCAAACCCCCGGCATAAACCGGGGGCAGGGGGGGAAGCAGCAGGGGCAGCGCTCCCGCTTCCTCTACCCGGAGGCAGTAAGAGCGGGACTGCCAGAGCCGCTCCCGGCGATAATCCCGGTTCACGGTGATCCCGACAAGCGGCTTTGGCGACAGGGTGCCGGGCAAAGGACGGGGGGCTAAAACTCAATCAAGCCCAGGCTGATGCGCAGTGAATCATCAACCTGCTGCATAATCGGCTCATCCAGCTCGGTGATTTTATTTTGCAGCCTCTGCTTGTCGATGGTGCGGATCTGCTCCAGGAGGACTACGGAATCCCGGTCAAGATTATATTCCCGGGAATTGAGCTCCACGTGCGTGGGCAGTTTGGCCTTGTTGATCTGTGAAGTGATCGCCGCGACGATCACGGTGGGGCTGTAGCGGTTGCCTACATTGTTTTGTACCACCAGCACCGGCCGTACCCCGCCCTGTTCGGAACCGATCACGGGGCTGAGATCGGCAAAAAAAACATATCCTCGCCTTACCTCCACCGGCATCACTCTCCGCTGACCAGGTTTTCCACGATCCTGCCGGCTTCGTTTTCAGCATGAATTGCTTCCCGTGAAAGGGCCAGGTTTATTTTTGCCATCTCCAGGTAACCCTTTTGCATCCGCTCGCGGATCTGCCTTTTTTTTCGCTCCCGCAGGTACAGCTTCATCGCTTCGCGTATAAACTCGCTGCGGGTCCGGTTTTCCAGGGCCACAATCCCGTCCACTTCGGTCAAGAGTTTCTGTGGCAGGCTGATCATGATTCTTTTCGTCTTTGCCATAATGCCGGCTGCCTCCTTAAATAGTATGATCAATCAGGCCGCAATAATTGCATATGGGCTATTATACGGTTACGCTTAATAGTTATGCAGCCTGCCTTAAAAAAAGAAGCCTCGCCAACAAATATTTCTAACGGCACTTCCGCACCGGCCGGCCGTGCCTGAAATAACAGCGGGGCACCCTCTTGCCAATATTGCAGAGCAGCTCGTAGTTTATTGTTCCCAAAAGGCCGGCCGCCTCCTCCACCGTAACCTGCTCCGAGCCCTGCCCGCCGTAAAGGATGACCTCGTCGCCCGGGGCGGCGCCCTCGATGTGGCTTACGTCGATCATGAACTGGTCCATGCAGACTCGCCCCACCACGGGCGCCCTGTGTCCGCGAACGAGCACTTCGCCGCAGTTGGAAAGACCCCTCCTGTAACCGTCGGCGTAGCCGGCCGGCACCGTGGCGATGGTGGATTTTTCGGCGGTATGGTAAGTGCGGCCGTAGCTGAGCGGTGTTTGAGCGGGGAGCTCTTTCAAAAAAACAATTTTGCTTTTCAGCGACAAAACCGGCCGCAGTTTCGCCGCAGCCCGCTGCTGCACCCACGGCGACGGGTAGCAGCCGTAAAGAGCGATCCCGATCCGGACCAGGCGGTAACGCGACTGCGGGTAAAGCAGGGCGGCGGCGCTGTTGGCGGCGTGGCAAAGCGGGGGGACAATCCCTCGCTTGCGGGCGCCGTCCAAAGCTTCTTCAAAAAGATGCAGCTGCTCTGCGGTAAAATCGCGCCCTTCTTCTTCATCGGCCTGGGCCAGATGGGTAAAGACGCCCTCGAGCTCAAGCCCGGGGAGGCGGGAGAGCGCGGCGATGAGCCCGGCGGAGCTCTCCGGGGGAGCCCCGATCCGCCCCATCCCCGTATCGATTTTAAAGTGCACCGGGCAGCGCTTGCCCTGCCCGGCAAGGCTGTCGCCGAGCCGGCGGGCTGTCTCCAGGTCGGAAAGGGTGGGCGTAAGGCGGTGCTCGGCCAGCAAAGAGGCGGCGGCGGGATCGGTTAAACCAAACAGCAGGATGGGCGCAGCGATCCCGGCCCGGCGAAGGGCCAGCCCTTCCTCCAGCGAGGCCACCCCCAGGGAAAAAGCCCCTGCATCAAGAGCGGCCCGGGCAATCTCGACGGCACCGTGCCCGTAACCGTCGGCTTTAACCACCGCCATGATCTTCACATCGGGGCCAAAAAGGCGGCGCAGCTCACCCAGGTTGTGCTCAATATGGTCAAGATCGATCTCCGCCCTGGTGGGCGGAGGGTGAAGAATCATCCCACCTCAACACTCCAATCATGATTTAACTGCAGCAGGGTTGCGATAAAACCGGCAACACCTTTGTATTGCTTACCCTATTCCACGGAATAAGCCCAATTCCTGCAGCAAATATTTACCAGGTAGCGGTGGCGCTTTTTATTTCAAGCAGGACGCTAACCGGGCGGAGCGGCACCCCGCCGGTCGAGGGAGGTGGAGATGATGCGGCAGCCAATCCCGGCACCGGAGAAGGCGCCTTGCAGGGCGGCGGCGATCTTGCCGGCCCGCTGATCGGTTGCTTCGCGCTGGAACCAGAACGCGATCACCGCGGGCCCGGCCCCGCTGAGCGCTGCACCACCCGCTCCGGCCTGCCGGGCTGCCGCCAGGGCGGCGGCGGCCCCGGGAATCAGGGGGCAGCGGTGCGGTTGATGGAGGCGATCCTCTGTCGCCCAGGTTAAAGGGTTCTCTGCACCGGTCATGAGGGCCGCCAC
Organism: Bacillota bacterium; assembly: GCA_012510305.1. Taxonomy (GTDB): domain Bacteria; phylum Bacillota; class Dethiobacteria; order DTU022; family DTU022; genus JAAZPQ01. The sequence continues at coordinate 5,186 of JAAZIE010000134.1, forward strand.
CAGAGCGGCGGCACGGCCCAAATTGAACACGGCATCTTCTCGCGAGACCTGTTCCGGCAAAACCCGGCGCGCCTCGCCGGTAGAGAGAGTTAAATCGGGCAGCGCCACCAACAGGCGCAGCCCCCCGGAAAGGGGCACCTGCAGGGTGCGCCACCGCTCCCCGTCGCGGCAGCAGATCACCATCCCCCCGTACAGCGCCGGGGCGACATTATCCGGGTGCCCTTCCAAATCTATGGCCAGCTCCAGGAGCTGCTCGCGGCTGAAGGGGCGGGGCAAAAAGGAATTGGCCGCAAAGAGCCCCCCCACAATGGCGGCTGCACTGGAGCCGAGCCCGGAGGCGAGGGGAATACAATTGTGCTGCAACAGCTCCCAGGGGGGGGATGCCTGGCCGGCTCTCTTGAAGAGAGCATCTGCCGCCACAAGCGAGAGGTGGCTGCGATCCCGCGGCAGCACTCCCGCCCCCTCCCCTGTAATTTCCACCACAGGCTGCGGCCCTGCCGCCACCGCCAGGGTGAGCTCGTTGTACAGCTGCAGCGCCAGGCCCATGCTGTCAAATCCCGGTCCCAGGTTGGCACTGGTAGCCGGGACCCTTACTTTTACGGTTCCCTCCATCTGTCGCTGCACCCCTGTCACCCGAAAACGCGGAGAACTCCGGATTCCGGTTCGATGGCATCCATCCGGGACACCTTTTCAAGAGAGCGGTAAAAACGCGCTTCATTGACGTCATGGGTCACCAGCACAATCTCGGCGGTGCCGTTGGTCCTGCGCTTTTGAATGATCATATCCAGGCTCACCTCTTCTTCACCGAAGGTGGTGGCCAGGGCGCCGAAGACCCCGGGGCGGTCCCGGGCCAGCAGGCGCACGTAAAACCGTGATGAGAGGGCGGAGGGGGGCAGCGGAGTTACTTTGCGGGCGTCGTTCAAGAAAAACTCTTCTTTAACCTGGCGCCGCTGCGAGCGCACGGCATCGATAATATCGGCAACCACGGCGCTGGCGGTAGGCCGGGCGCCGGCGCCGCGCCCGTAAAACATCGCTTCGCCGATGAGGTCACCGGTTATAAATATGGCGTTAAATTCGTCATGAACCGTGGCTAAAGGATGGGAGAGCGGAACCAGCGCCGGGTAAACTCCCAGGGCCACGCCGGCGGGACTCTGCCGGGCCACGGCCAGAAGCTTGAC
>JAAZIE010000135.1 GCA_012510305.1 Bacillota bacterium
CCCCGATCCAGGCGGAGGTGCCGAGATAGAGATGCCCTTCGCCTTTGGCCACGGTGCCGGCGCCGATGGCCGCGCTCTGCATATCGCCGCAGCCCCCGAAAACCGGGATGCCCTCGGCAAGCCCGCATTGGGCCGCCGCTTCCTTGCTCACCGTGCCCACCCGGTCGGTGGACTTGACCAGTTCGGGGAATTTCTTGACGTCCACTCCGATGCGGTTCATGATCAGCCTCATCCAGTCGTTCTTTTTTATATCGAAGCCGATGGTGGAGGCGCAGGACCACTCGTACACCGGCCGCCCGGTCATTTTTAAAACCAGGTAGCCGTTAACATCCATATAGTACTCGGTCTTGGCGTGGATTTCGGGTTCATTTTGCTGGATCCAGAGCAGCTTGGCCATACCGTCCTTGCCGGTAATGGCGGTGCCGGCGATGCCGGTGAAGATCGCTTTTCCGCCGAACTTGTTCATGATCTGCTCGGCCTGGGCCGAACCCCGTCCGTCCAGCCAGATCACGGCGGGGCGGAGGTGTTCTTTTTCTTCACTTACGGGGATTACGCCTACGGTTTGGGTGGTAAAGACTACTCCGGCGATATCCCGGGGGGATATGCCGGCTTCTGCAATCACCTCTTTTGTGGATTTGCATACGGCTCGCCAATAATCATCCGGATTTTGCTCGGCCCAGTTGACCTGGGGGTAGTCAACGGGGTAGGGCTCGGTGGAATAAGCCTTGACCCTGCCGTCAAATTCCACCAGCGCCGCCTTGGTGGAGCTGGTGCCAACATCGTGAGCGATAATATACTGGGGCCCTGCCATTTTAATAGATCCTCCTTTTAATTTGTAAGGGTTGAGGCTGCTCGATCATCTCCTTCTTTTGCTGATGAAGGCGCGCTGCTGAGTTGTTCAAGAAGGTTGCAAGTTGCCCGCTTGATTTGCACGGTCCAGCGGTTACCAAGCTTAATTATTGCAGCAAAAGCGTTTAATATGATCGCAGTATGAATTAAATAAATAATATCACGATAAAAATTCCTTGTAAAGCGGGGACTTGGGGCAATTTTGGCTGATCGGCTGATCCTGCCCCCTCATAAATATCTGCAGATTCCACCCGGCCGGCGTATTGTTTTGACGGGGCCGGGGGTGATCCGGTGGGCCAAATTTAACCGGAAAGAAAAAAAAGAGGAAAGGATGGTAACAGGGTAGAATATAGTAAATATTGATGGAAAGATCCCAATATTCGAATTAGGGGGAGATTTCAGACCGGGCCATCTCCGGATAGCGCCGCGCCAACAGTGCCCGGAAAATCGGTTGAGCGATTACCATAGGGGATCAGTGGAACAGTTTGGGAACAGATGAGCCTTGTCCTTAATTTATTCGATCAGGAGGTTGAGATGGATAATTCCTATTTTCCCTGCCTCTCTTTTGAAGGAGCCGAAGCTGACATCTCCATGGTACAAAGTTTAAGAAAGTGGGCGGAATCGGAGGTTGTCGATAAACGGCTGGAATTGAAGGAAGATTACGAGCGGCTTCTGAAACCGGCCATGCAAAAGCTATTTGTGGATATGGAGATGCAGAAACTGCTCTGGTCGGAAGAAGATGGCGGAGCAGGGCATAACCGCGCCGATGTAATATTTACCCATGTAAGGGCCCTGGAAGAGATCGGCCGGGCCGATACCGGCATCGGTTTCATCACCGCAGCTACCTTTGCCCTTTGCACCACCTTCGCTTTGGAATCTACGATGAATAAACAGCTTTGCGCAAAATTTGCCCCCCTGTTTTGCGGCGGGGGCGAGGTGATAACCGGTGCGCTGGTCCTGCCCCTGTACGGGGCGGAAAGCAGCAGCGCGGCGCTTGACTACCGGGGAAAATATCTCCAGGCTGCAGCTAAAAAAGAAGATGGCGGCTGGGTGATCGAGGGCGAGCGGGTCCGCCCCTTCAACGCGGGCGCCGACGCTGCGCTGGTGGGAGCGCTCTGTTACCTGGAAGGCGAGAAGGAGCCTGGTTTTATTGTATTTGGAGCGGACGATGCCGGAGTTGAACGGAACGGGGCTCCCCTGAAAACCACCGGTCTCGCCGCCAGCAGGAACGCGCCGTTAAAATTTGACCGGGTCAGGGTGCCTGCTGAAAATTTAGTTTTCCGCGGCGATAAGGGCTATCGCCGGATGCTCTCATGGCTTTACAC
>JAAZIE010000136.1 GCA_012510305.1 Bacillota bacterium
CCCGCTCTCCGCGGCTGGTAAAGCCGGCTCACCCCTTTGGCGTCAACAAGGCAATCCCCCACCTTCAACCGCACCAGGAAAGTACTGGCCATGCCCCGCCTTCCCTTTTCCAAAAACTCCGTCGCTGAAAAATGTGCGCCCACGGCCACAATGAGCGCCGCCCCGGAATCGTGAGCCATGATCAGCGCAATATCCTCGCTGGTGCCCGGCGCTCTGAAAAGATGATATTTCAAGCCCAGCCGCTGCAGCCTTTTTTGGCCGGGCACGCCCCGGCCGTCGGGATAGGCATGCACCACCAGCTCAGAGGCCTGTCGCAGAACCGCATCGCTCACGCTGTCCATATCGCCAACAATGATATCGGGGACGAAGCCGCATTCCACAAGGGCATCCCCGCCCCCGTCAACGCCGATCAAAACCGGTTTCTTTTCCAGCAGGTAGTTTTTGATCGCCCGGAGATCTTCACGAAAGCCTTTTCCCCGGATCACGATAACCGCGTCCCTTTCCTTGAATTTTGTCTTCACCGGCGGGAGCTCCAGATCCCCGGTAACCAGCCCGCGTTCGCGGTAGGCGTGATCGAGGGTATTGACGATGAAATTTTCAACAACCGATTCTCTTTGCTGCTGGGATTCCCGGTAAAGCCCTTCGTAAACCCCGGCGGTGAGATGCCTTCCCCGGATCGGACCGGCGCCGCGCCGGTAGACCGTATCCCCGGCCACGCCGATGAGCTCGCCCTCCGCTACTTCATCGAAGAACCGGCTGCCCAAGTTTTCCACCAGGTGAACCCCCCGGCCCAGTAAAAATTCCAGGGCCAGCGGCGGAAAAAGGCCGCTGCAAAAGGAATCCCGGTTCAGGATCACCTTGACCCCGCAGCGGAGGAGCCCTTCGGCTGCGGTCCAATCCAGATCGCGGTGTGCAATCAGGGCGATCTCTCCCGCACGAAGCCTCTGGATCAGTTTTTTGGTGAGGCGATCCTTGCGCACTTTCCCGGTTTTCAGCCCGCCTATTTTTCTTCCCCAATGCCAAAAGAACATGTTTTTACAACACCCTCCTTTACTTTTCCCCAAGCGCCGCCGGCATATAAAACAAATCAACCCATTCTTGCCGTAAAGGCGATGGACTGACAAATATAAGCTGCATCTTTATGTCAACAAGAGAGCATAAAAACTTGCCCGCGCGGACAATTTAAAGAAGCCTCATTAAGCAACATATTTTATTCCTGCAGAAAGGCTGGCTTAAAGATGAAAATAGGTTGGTTTAAATATATTGTCCTGGTAATTATCGCTGTTTTGATCATCTGGATGGGCCTGACGGATTGGCAGTTGCAGGCAAGCACGTTGGAGAATATCCGTATCTACCAGGGCCAGTCTCATTATGTAAACTTGCAGATACCCTTTCTCTACGTTCGCGGGGATCGCCGCGATGTGATCCTTTTTAACGGAAACCCGCTGCCCCGGAGATCAAGCCGGGTAAACGCGCCCATCAGCCTGGAGGGGCAGAACCTTGGCGAGGTTAGCCTGGAATTTTTACTTTTTGGCTGGATCCCCCTGCGCCGGATCACGGTAAACGTTCTCCCGGAAATCAGGCTTATCCCGGGCGGACACTCCATCGGCATCAAGCTGCGATCGCAGGGGGTCCACGTGGTGGGATACTATTATTTCAGCGTTGACGGCAAAAACCTGTCGCCGGCAAGAGAGGCGGGGGTAAAAATAGGTGACAGCATTTTGGAGATCAACGGTGAAATAGTGAACAGCGCTCCCGATGCGGCCAGGCTTCTTGAAAAAAGGGAAGGCAGAAGCGCCGAACTCCTGATCAACCGCCGCGGTAAGAGGATCAAGCTGACGCTAAGACCCTCTTATTCTGCCCAAGACAGCGGTTACCGGATCGGTCTCTACCTGCGCGACTCCGCAGCCGGTGTGGGCACGCTCACTTTTTACAACCCTCACACCAAATGTTACGGGGCCCTGGGTCATATTATCTTGGATTCCGACACCAATCAGCCGATCAATTTGAGCGATGGATCTATTGTCAAGGCGAAAATAATCGATATCAAGGCGGCTCAAAAAGGGCAGCCCGGTGAAAAAACCGGGGTATTTATCGACGGGGCTTTCGGCAGCATCGCCAAAAACAGCTCCTGCGGTATATTCGGGAAAATTGATCATTTCCAAAAGAGCGGCGCCCCCTATGCCGAGCCGCTTCCCATGGCCCTTTCCAGCCAGGTCGAAACCGGCCCCGCCGAAATTTTAACGGTAATCGAGGGGGAAACTATCGGCAGCTTTGCCGTGGAGATAGAAAAACTCGCCTACCAGGCCAACCCGGCGGGCAAGGGGATCGTTGTCCGGGTGGTCGATGAAAGGCTTTTGCAAAAGACCGGCGGAATTATCCAGGGCATGAGCGGCAGTCCCATTATCCAAAACGGCAGGATTGTCGGAGCGGTAACGCATGTTTTCATCAACGACCCCACTCGGGGATATGGTATTTTCATTGAGTGGATGTACCAGGAATCTGAAATATTTGCCAATAATTAAATATTTTATGTTACAAAGAAGGAATATTAATCCAGATGTCGAATATTTCCACAGTGACTGAATACTTTCAATTCTGAGGAGGTAAAAAAGATTGAATATTGTAGTGGCCGATGATAACCGCGAGTTTAATGATTTGCTTACCTCTTATCTCTCCATGCAGCCCGATTTCGAGGTAATCGGCAATGCTTATAACGGGAAAGAAGTTTTGGAAATCTTCGAGGAGCACCGGGTTGATGTCTTGCTTCTCGATATCATCATGCCCCACCTCGATGGCATTGGAGTGCTGGAGGCGCTTGCCGAGGCGAAGTTGGAACAAAAGCCCCATGTGATCATGCTTACAGCATTCGGCCATGAAAATATCACCAGGAGAGCAGTGGAACTGGGAGCATCCTATTATATTCTTAAACCCTTTGATATGGACATACTGCCCGGTAGAATCCGCCAGCTCAACAACAGCGCCCTTCCTTCCACCACTGAAGCGGTAGATGCTGTCGTTAAGGAAAAACAGAGTTCGAGATCGCTGAATGAAGAGGTTACCGGTATTTTGCACCAGATCGGGATCCCTGCGCATATCAAGGGTTATCTTTATCTCAGGGATGCCATTCTCATGGTGGTGGAGGACGTGGATTTACTGGGCTCCATTACAAAAATATTGTATCCTGAGATCGCCGGCCGCTTTAACACCACCGCCAGCCGCGTGGAAAGAGCGATCCGTCACGCCATCGAGGTGGCCTGGGC
>JAAZIE010000016.1 GCA_012510305.1 Bacillota bacterium
CGGATCACCTTGGCATCCTGCCCGCCGATATCGATAATTGTCCGCACCTGGGGCAGGACCCAGTGAGCGCCCTTGCCGTGGCAGGATATTTCGCTCAAATTCTCCTGGGAGAGCCCCTCTTTCTGGATCTCCTCCCGGCCGTAGCCGGTGCTGACGCAGAAAGCGAGATCTTGCAGGCTCTTGCTCTTTTTCTTCAGGGCGCCGGCCATGGCTGTGGTTGCCGAGTCTACCGGGTTGGGCTTCACCCTGATGCTCTTGTAACTGAAAATACCTTCGCTGTTGAGGACAACTGCCTGGGCTGACAGCGAGCCGACATCGATCCCTCCAAAAAACATCGCTCCACCTCCGTCTGTTATCTTTTGCTTCTTCCGCTTGAGACCCCTCCGCCAAAACGCCCCTCAGCGGGCTGCTCTCCGGCGGCGCCGGCCGCGGCCGCGGCCGCGTTTGCCGGCGATGACGTTATTGACAAACTGCTCCAGCTCTTCCTGAATAACCCCGATGGGGGTCATGGAGCGAATCCAGGTGTCCCCCTGCAGGCCAAGGGTGGGGACGCCGGTCCTCTTCAGCACTTCATTGCGGGCCACGGTGAAGGCGCTCCAGGTCTGCTTGCAGGAATGATGGCCGCAGTAGACGCACCCGTCCAGATCCCATTCCTTGACCACATAGATAATATCTTCGGACCAGCCCCGCGCCATGGAGGAAGCGCCCATCTGCCTGGTCATGACGTTGTTCCAGGCCATCTCGATCATATCGTCCAGCATCGACTCCTTGGAGGTCAGGTCGATCGTCTGCGGAAAAGCGAGCTGCAGGGCATCGCCAAAATTGCTGATCCCTTTATCCTCCATCCAGTCGTAGAAATTAACAAAATCGTAGAAGTAGCTGAGATAGACCCACACAATGCGCGCAATCTCTTCCCGCGAGCGGTACGCCTCGCTCTCCAGGTTGTGACGCGACACCTCCACGCACTGCTCCAGGGTGCGGATCCCCTCCTCCCGCCCCCACATGGCGAACCTGGTGCCGCAGATAAGGAGAGAGAAGATACCCGGCACCGGGTTGGGCACGTGCTTTTTCAGCTCCCACAGATCGTTGTACAGCTCGGTGCACCGGTTTGCCCTCACCGACACCTCGCGGAGATTCTCTTCTTTAAGCTCCTCCCCGGCGAGCTCCTCCAGCTTTTGGATCATCTTGTAGTAGCTTTTCCGGAAATATTTAAAACCCTGGTCAAAATCCATCGTCGGTTTTTCCAGGGGGATCTGCGGCAGATCCAGCAGCAGGGAAACAAATTCGTGAGCCTTGGCGTTGACATCGCAGCTGCCCACACACCCGGAGATGATGGCATCGGGCTCATAATCGAGCCCCGAGAGCATCGAGCCCAGCTCGATGGCGTTTGCCGAGCAGATATGATCGGGCAGCCCCAACCCGAGGACATAATCCCAATACCGTTCGCCCTGCCCCTCCAGAACTATGGTCGCCGCCGTCGAGAGCAGCTCCGTGGTCACGGGCGCCAAGTTTTCAAAGGAGTGAACGATCTCGGGAGGAAAATTGAAGGGCAGCAGAACCACCTTTTTGCCCTCTTTTTGGGCATGGCGGGTCTCGTCAAAGACCGCTGCAACCATATTGATGAAGGCCCTTGAAGCCCGCTGAATCGAAGGCCTGAAAAATGACTGCAAGCTGTTGGCGCTGTCGGGGGGAAGAACCCCGAGCAGCCCTTTCACCTCTTCTTCGCTGAGAAACCGGTCGGGCAGCTTCTTTAAAAGCTGAAACATGTCATAAGTCCGGTTGAACAGACCATCGTTGATCGGTTTACCCTTTTGCGTCATCGCGGTCACCTCTTTATCCTTGTAATCCTTTCGAGGAAAGCCTGAACCCTGGTCTTCAGACGCCCGATATCGGCGGCGGCGCCGTACTCCTTCTCCAAAACCAGAACGGGAATACCCTCCTCCTCCAGGTCGAGACGGAGCTTCACATTCTCAATGCCGTGCAGGTCGCAAAACTTGTTGTGAAACAAGATCGCCCCTTCAGCGCCCGACTGGGCGATCTTCTCCGAGACAAAAGCCTTGCGATCGGCATAATTCATGAACATGCGCGGACAGAGCAGATTTTTCAGGTAGATCTCGGCCAGTTTCCCCAGGGGCTCCGTAGCGGTGGTATCGCGGCGGTAGGCCCGGCCGCTGAAGCAAAAATGATCGGCCACCGCCAGCCCGCCCAGCTCTTCCAGTCCGGCGACAAGTTCAACCTCGTCGGTGGCCGCCCCGCCCATGAACAACCGGGCGCTGTAACTGAGCGCCTTTCGCCGGTCCAGCTCTTCGGCAAAATCATCGAGCAGTTTTTCAAAATCGGCGCTGGGGAGCGAGCCCTCCGCAAGCATCAAAGACATGATCTCGCTGCCGGTCACCTTGAATCTTTGGCCCCACCGGCTCTCATAAATCTTCTTGAACTTTTCTGCAATCCGGTCCTGCGTCTCTATGGCGGCGGTAAGCTGCTCCGGCTCGATGGCCACCCCGAAGTACTCCTGCAGCGCTTCGATCAGCCGCTCCAGCTCATCGATAAACCAATCCCTGGAATCATCATCGATAAGATGGGGCACCCGGAGATAGTGAAAAAAAGGCCGGGGGGCGACATGCTGCCAGTTCTCGAACATGCCGCGGAGATGGTCGCAGCCGTTGGTCTCGATCATCCCTTCAAGAAAATCGTAGGTGCCATCCATCCCCAGCTGCAGGCAGGAGCGGCAGAAACCGCAGTTAAACCGCGACAGGTACGCATCGGCCATCTCCGTTTCCCCTTTGCCCAGCGCCTTGATGCGATAGGGGAAAAGCCCCGCTGCATCGAAGATCTCCCGGGGGGTGGCCAGGCAGGTGTAGCCCACTATCTTTTGCCCGCTCTCCAGGGCTTTCCTGACAAAACTGTTCTCCACAACATCGATCGTCTCTTCCAGCACTTTCATCATTTGGCTCGCCTCCTTTTTCCGTTCTTCTTTTTCGCAGAACGAAAAAGCCGGCCCCAGTTTTTCGGGCTGAAAACTGTCCTGAGCACTGCGCGGATGATCTCGAAGAGCCAGTTCATGACGAATTCGGCAAACTGTGGATTTGCCTCCATGGTCCCGGCCATGAGACCGGCCGTGCTCGCGACAGCTCTATCCAGCTGCTCGTAATCCACCTGGGCCAGGTATGAGTTGAACGTCTCTTGCAGTTTTTGCGGATCCCGGCCGAGCTCCCGGTTCAGCAGCCCCAGCAGGCTGTTGACCGCGGCTCCGGCGCTCTCCGGGGGGACATTGAGGAGCCCCTCTTTTCCGGCAAAGGCAAACCCCTGCACCAGCAGGGTTCCGCCGAGCGCTTTGATCTCCTCGTGATCCACGGAGCGGTAGATCCGGGAGAGAGCCGTCTCCAGCAGCCCGGGGTTTTCCGTCAGCATTCGGTTGATCATCGCCGCCAGGGCGCTGATCAGCATCCCCAGCTCCTGAAATTCGGCTTTTTCCTCGAGCTCCTTTCCCAGACGCCGGTATGTTTCCGGGGGAAGCCGCCCGATCTGGTTGAGCAGATAAACCGTCCCGCGCCCCAGCGCGTTGATCCCGAGCAGCAGGGCGGGAAAGAGCTCTTTCAGCAGCTCCGGCTTTTGCAGGACCAGGTCAGTGGATTCGGAGATGATGACCTCGGAATCTTCCAGCAGTGCCTGCAGCGCCGCCGCCACCGCACCCTCATCGAGATCATCGAGAACCCCCTCCAGAAAATTGCGAAAAACCGGGCGAAAAAGCGGCTCCTCCCGGCCCAGAATCAGGCTTCCCTCGTGCAGCTTTTCAACAAGCCGGCAAAGGCTGTTTACCAGGTTGCTGATCTCCGCCGTTTCCAGCTCGCTGAGCAGGTTCAGGACAGCGCTCGCCAGAATCTCCCCGGGGTACTCCAGGCTGGCGAAAGCGGTGCCCAGGATATTAAAAAGGGTGTTGAACAGGGTGGTCAGCATCTTGAAAAGGCTGGCAAACCTGACCGGGTCGGCGATAAGCAGGCTGACCAGGTTCTCGGTTACCGGGCGATTCGCCGCGGCCCGGTCGGCCAGCGCCTGGCGAATTACGCCGAAGTCGGCCGTGTCCAGAACCTCTTTCGTAAACGAGATCTTTTCCTCGCGGAGGAGTTGAATCGACGGCGCATCTGTCCCCACCGC
>JAAZIE010000137.1 GCA_012510305.1 Bacillota bacterium
ACCTCGTGGTCCTGGCGGTAGGCCTGGTGCCCCGCGGCGATGACCGCAAGATCATCGATCTGCTGCGGCTCTCCCAATCGCCGGATCGCTTCCTCATGGAGGCTCACCCGAAGCTGCGCCCGGTGGACACTGCCAGCGACGGCATCTTCCTGGCCGGCTGCTGCCAGGGTCCCAAGGATATTCCCGATACCGTGGCCCAGGCCAAAGGGGCGGCCGCTTCGGCGCTGATCCCGCTGGCCAAGGGGAAAGTGGCTATCGATGCCCAGGTGGCGGGAGTTATTGAAGACACCTGCCGGGGCTGCGGCTTCTGCGTATCGATCTGCCCGTACACCGCCATCGAGCTGGTGACGATCAATCGCAGGGGCCACATGGTCGAGGTGGCCCGGGTTAACGAAGCGCTCTGTAAAGGTTGCGGTTCCTGCTCGGCCGGCTGCCTCTCCAACTCGATCCAGCCGAGGTCCTTCCGGGACCGGCAGATTCTACCACAAATAGCGGCACTGGGGGGGATTGAATGAGCGAGCAATTCAGGCCGAATATTGTTGCCTTTCTCTGTAACTGGTGCACTTACGCCGGTGCAGACCTGGCCGGAACGAGCCGGGTTCAGTACCCGGCCAATGTGAAGATTATCCGGGTAATGTGCTCGGGACGGGTAAACCCCCTTTACGTGGTCAACGCCCTGCAGCAGGGCGCCGACGGGGTGATCATCTCAGGGTGTCATCCCGGTGACTGCCACTACATGGAGGGTAATTTTTACGCCCGGCGCCGGCTGAAGCTGCTCAAAGAGCTTCTCGAATTTACCGGCGTAGACCCGCGTCGCTTTACGATGAGCTGGGTCTCCGCCTCGGAAGGGCATAAGTGGAAAGAGGTTGTGGAAAAAGCAGTAGAAGATGTCAGGGCTGCCGGGCCTTTCGATCAATTCCAGCGCCGGCAGATCGGCTGGTAAGGAGGGGAAATGGATGGATTTGGATAAGTTGCGTAAAACAGCAGCCGAAATTGTCTCCAGGGACGATGTTAAATATCTCATTGGCTGGCGCCGGGGCACCTTTGGCTACCGCGTATCTCCGCATTTTGTCAGGGATGCCGCCGGAGCCGACGAGCTGATTTTTTCACCCCTCTGTATCTCCAACCTGGCCAACTACCTGACCCTGGTGGAAAAGCTGCCGGTACCGCGGGGGCAGGAGCCCGATACGCGCAAGGTCGCCCTCATGGTCAAGGGATGCGACAGCCGGGCGGTGGCCCAGCTGCTTGCGGAGAAGGGGATCAAGCGCGAAGAGGTGGTTGTTGTCGGGCTGCCCTGCCCGGGGATGATCGATCGGAAGCTGCTGGCTGAAAAATATCCGGAAACAGAGCAAGCCGCCGAGATCAGGTGGCGCGGGGAAGACTTTGTGCTGGTGGACGGTGAAGAGGAAACAGTGATCCCGCGGGCGGAGGTGCTGGCTGAAAAGTGCCGCCTCTGCCGCCATCCCAACCCGGTGCTGAGCGATGTTACCGTCGGCGAGCCCGTGGAGCCCTGGGCTGCCGCCGAGGACAGCGGCGTGGCCGAGATCATGGCCAAGAATGCGGAGGAGCGGTGGGCTTACTGGGAGGAGCAGTTTTCGAAGTGTATCCGCTGCTACTCCTGCAAGAACGCCTGTCCCCTCTGCTACTGCGAGGATTGCATCCTCGATCGGCTCGATCCGATCTGGGTAAACCGTTCCGTCAACTTTTCGGAAAATACCGCGTTTCACCTGGCCCGGGCATTTCATCTCGCCGGCCGCTGCATCGAATGCGGCGAATGTGAACGGGTCTGCCCGGCCGGTATTCCCCTGGGCAAGTTGAACCGGATGCTGGCGCAAACGGTGCGCGAGGAATATGAATTTGAACCGGGGCTTGATCCGGAGGCTGAACCGTTCCAGGCCAGTTACAAGCCTGACGACCCGGAGGAATTTATCTTGTAGAGGTGGGTGAGAGCGATATGTCAGCGAAGCTGTTGCATAAGGAAAAATGGTCCGAGTTCACCGGAAGGCTTTCCGGCAAAAACCTCTGGGCGCCGGCAGTGCAGGGCGAAGTGAAGAAATTCGTTCCCGTGGCGGAGGGCGAGACCGTCTCCCTGGAGGGGGGTAACACCACGGTGCCTCCAAAGGCGCTGATTTTTCCCCAGACAGAGACACTGTACCGGTTTTCCCGGGGAGAGGAGGAGCCGGAGCCTCCCGCGATCGACGAAGAGATGGTGCTGCTGGGGGTGCGCCCCTGCGACGCCCGGGCGATGGCGCTTGTGGAAAAGCTGTTTCGCTGGGATTTTGACGATCCCTACTACTTGAAACGGCGCGAATTGACCACCCTCATCGGCCTGGCCTGCAACGAGCCGGAGATAAATTGCTTTTGCCCCTCGGTGGGCGGCAGCCCGGCTTCCACGGAAGGGCTGGATATACTGATGACCGACCTGGGAGAAAGCTATCTTCTGGAGGTGCTCACCGACAAGGGGAAAGCGATCGCCGGTGCGGTGGAGGATTTGCTGGAAGAAGCCCCGGCCGAAGCGCTTAAGCAGAAAGAAAAGCTGGCCGAAGAGGCCCTGGCCGGGATCAAATGGAGCGTGGATCCGGAGGGGATTCCCGAGGCTCTGCCGCAGCTGTGGGAAGATCCGCTTTGGGAAAGGGTCTCGGCGCCCTGCCTGGGCTGCGGGATCTGCACCTATCTTTGCCCCACCTGTTACTGCTTCGATATTCAGGACGAGGTGGAAGGCTCCGCGGGCCGGCGCTGCCGGAGCTGGGATTCCTGCATGTTTGCCGAGTATACGGTGCACACCTCGGGGCATAACCCCCGTCCCAGCCGCCGTGAGCGGACCCGGAACCGGATCAATCACAAGTACTCATATTTTGTCGATAAATTTGGGGAGATCGCCTGCGTCGGCTGCGGGCGCTGCTCCAGCCTCTGTCCGGTCAATATTGACCTTATCGACATTTTAAGGCAGGTGAAGGCGGCGCAATGAAAAACTACGAAAATCCTTATATCCCCCATACCGCGACGATCGAGGATACCTGGTATGAGACCGCAGGGGATCGCTGTATCAAAACTTTCAAGGTCGTTTTGGATGATCCGGCCGTGCGGGAAAGCTGGAGCCACCGCCCGGGGCAGTGCGCCATGATCGGACTGCTCGGCGTGGGCGAAAGCATGATCTCCATCTCCTCTTCGCCTACGGAAAAAGGATACTTGCGCTTTTCGGTGCTGCAGGCGGGCAAAGTGACCTCGGCGCTGCACCAGCTCGAGGCGGGGGACAAGATCACCGTGCGCGGACCCTACGGAAACAGCTTTCCGGTGGACGACTGGAAGGGCAAGGAGATCCTCACCGTCGGCGGCGGGATCGGCCAGGCCCCCCTGCGGCCCATTGTGGAGTATGTCAAGGCGAACTTGAGCGACTATGCCGGCCTGACCACGATCTACGGTGCCCGCACTTCGGAAGATCTCTGCTTCAAGGGAGAATTTGGCGAGATGGAAAAGATCGACGGGGTTTGCTGCCATCTTTCCGTCGATATCGAGGAAGAGGGATGGCCGCACTACGTGGGCTTTGTGCCCTCGCTTTTGATGGAGGTCAACCCCTCGCCCGAGAATACCATCGCCATAACCTGCGGCCCGCCGATCATGATCCGCTTCGTCCTGGAAAACTTGAAAAAGTTGAACTTTGCCGACGAGCAGATCTACACCACGCTGGAAAACCGGATGAAGTGCGGTATCGGCAAGTGCGGCCGCTGCAACGCGGGCAGCCTCTACGTCTGCAAGGACGGCCCCGTCTTCAGCTACGCCGCACTGAAAGACGTTCCCGAAGCGTTTGCCTGATCAGGACAGTTAGTTTAACAAAAAAGGTGACAGGGGGACGTACCTACTGTCACCTTTTTGCTTGCGTAAAACCCCAAAGTGAGAGAAGGGGGGCCTCGCCTTGACGCGCGAGATCCTTCGGGCTGCGCCCTCAGGATGACATTCAAGAAGCCCTCAGCCTTCGCCACCGTCACTCTGAGCCTTCTTCAGTGTCACTCTGAGCGAAGCGAAGAGTCTCTGCCGGCCAGGCGCCGGACAGAACGAACGCCCGGCGTTTTAAATGTAGGCTGCGACCAAAGGCGTGAGATCCTTCGGGCTGCACCCTCAGGATGACAGTACGAGAGACCCTCAGGAGGACAAAAAAACCCCAAAGGGAGAGAAGGGGTCACCTCCACCTTCCAATACGCCTCTGCCCGTGCTAAAATGGGGTGTGCACCGATCAATCATGGGGAGAGTGCTGCCGGTGGAACGAATTGGCACGGTTAAAGAGATCAAAGGCGAAAATGCGATTGTGCACCTGCGCCGCCACCTATCCTGTGAAAATTGCGGCCGCTGCGGCGGTATCCTGGGCGCCGAGGACCGGCGGGACCATTATGTCGAGGTCTCGAACCCTCTTATGGCGCAAAAAGGGCAAAACGTTCTTATCGAGATCGACGACCGGCGAGCTCTTTTCATCGCCTTTTTGCTCTACCTGGTACCCCTGGGCGGGCTGGTGGCGGGGATCCTGCTGGGGTTCAAGCTGAGCGGCATTCTGGGCTGGGGCAATTACCGGGAGCTGTTTGCTGCTGCGGTGGGGTTTGTGCTGATGGCCCTAATCTTCGGCGGGATCAGCCTCTGGGATCGCCGGGTCAAAAGAGGCGGCCGTTTTCGTCCCGTGATCACCGCCCTGCTCGAGGAGGGGGATTTGCAGGACAGAGCTGATTAAAAGAGGCGCAAAAGCACCGCTGCCCTCCCGGTTTATCTGCCGTTAAAGGGGCAAACTAGACCGGTAGATCAGTTAAAGGCAGGTGCGGCGGGCGTGGACAGGGGCAGCAAGGGAAATGCTCAAAAAGATAAAATATTTTACCTGATCCGTCCCGCCTCCGGGGGTATGCGCCGCCATCTGCAGCAGCTGATCCGCCGCTTCAGCCGGGATTACGCTCTCCACCTGGGTGCTCCGCCCGATCATGAGATGACCGAGCCTGCCGGCTTTCCAGCGGGCTCTTTTTACGAGCTGCCCCTGGGGAAGGGGCTCAGCCCGGTGGGGGATCTGTCCACTTTCCGGCGCCTTTACAGGCTGCTGTGCGCTGTCCGCCCTGCTTTTCTGCATATTCACGGGTTCAAGGCGGCCCTGCCGGGGCTGCCCGCTGCGCGGCTGGCCCGGGTGCCGGTTTTGATCACGGTGCACAATTACCCCGCTCACCGGGGTTCCCCGTACCTTTCTGCCGCCGGCGGGCTGGCAGGAGCGCAACAGGACCGCTATATCGCCGTCTCTCATGCCCTGGCCGGGGAACTTGCCGCCAGGGGCATCCCCCGCGAAAAAATCAGTGTAATCCACAACGGGATCGAGCCGGGGCCTTTTGAGGCCGCCGCGGCCCGGTTCAGGCGGTGCAGTGATCAGCTTGTCGTCGGCACGGCGGCTCGCTTTGCTCCCCAGAAGGGACTTTCTTACTTTATTGAAGCCGCCGCCGTTTTGGCGCCGCTGTTTCCCCGGATGCACTTTTTAATCATCGGTGACGGGCCCGGGCGCCACGGACTGGAAAAACTGGCCCGGCAGCTGGATCTGCCGGGACGGCTGTCATTTTGCGGCTACTGCGCCGATCTGCCCCGCCGGCTGGCTGGAATCGATATTTTTGTGCTGCCCTCTCTCACCGAGGGGTTCTCGCTAACCCTTCTCGAGGCCGCCGCCGCGGGCTGCTCCCTGGTCGCTTCGCAGGTGGGCGGAGCTGCCGAGCTTATCACCGGCGGCGTGCACGGGCTCCTGGTACCCCCCGCCGATGTGACCGCCCTGGCCCGGGCGATCGCCTCCCTGGCCCGCGATCCGGCGCTGGCGCAGCGGCTGGCCGGAGCCTGCCGCGAGCGGGTTAAGGCTCAATTCAACCTGAAGCGAACGCTCTCCAAAACCGCCTCCCTCTACGAGGAGCTGGTCGGCGAAACGCACCGGGGAGCGCCGGAGCCGGTGGCATCGGCGGCAAAAAGCAAGCGGTGACTTGACCATGAGGCGGGGAGAGGGTATTAAAAAATTATATTCTCCCGGGGAACAGCCGGCCCGGTGGGCCGCGCTGGCGGTATCTCTTTTAATCCTTTTCACGGCGGTTCTGTGGGTCCGCCATGCGGTAAAACGGGACGATTCCAGCGCCGTTGCCGGAGAGGCGGCCGGGGGAAAGCGGGTTATCCTGCTGCTGGCGGACCGCCTCACCTATACCGACTTGCTCTGCGGAGCGGGCCCGAACCTCTCCCGCCTTCTTGAAGAAGGGGCGGTGGCCCTGATGAATGTGCGCACCGCCGGCGCAGGCAGCGAAAGCGGTTACCTGAGCTTCGGTGCCGCCGCCCGGGCGGCGGCCGGTCCGGAGGGAGGCTGCGCCTTTGGCCGGGAAGAGCTGGTCGAGGGAGAGAAAGCCGGAGTTGTTTTTAAGCGCTGTACCGGCAAAAAACCCGACGGGGCGCTGCTTCACCTTCAGGCAGCTTTGCTTCAGGAAACAAACAGCGCCCTGCCCTATCCCGTTGAAGTGGGCTTTTTGGGGGAGAGGCTCAAGGAAAAGGGGCTTACCGCGGCCGTCTGGGGCAGCGCCGACGGGGCCTTGCCGGGCCGCGGTGCTGTGCTGGTGGCGATGGATGCCGGTGGAGAGGTTTCCAGCGGGGCGGTGGGAGCGGCCCTGCTGAAGAAGTCCCCTTTTTTCCCTTTCGGGGTGCAAACGGATCTTGAAAAAATCACCGCCGTCCTGGCGGCGAATTTGGATCGGGCCGAGCTGCACCTGGTGGAATTCGGCGACAGCACCCGCCTCGATGAGTACTGGCCGCAGCTGCACCCGGCCAGGGGAGAAGTACTTTTCAACCGGACCATGGAAAACCTGGATCTGCTGGCGGGAAAGCTCTTGTCCCTGCTCGGTGAAAACGATCTGCTGCTCCTGGCGGTGCCTTCGCTGCCGCTTAACCGTACTGCCGGCGAGGGGAGGCTGGCCCCGCTGGCTCTGTTCGGCGCCGGCCGGGGCACACCGGGCCTTTTTGGCAGCCTCTCCACCCGCCGCCCGGGCCTGGTTCAGAATACCGACTTGGCCCCGCTGATCCTCTCCTTGCTCAGCGGTACAGACAGTATATCTGCAGCCCCCGTTTGCCCCGCCGCCTCCTTCAGCATAACCCCGCAAAAAAAGGCTTTAATCTTTTTGGAGGACTTCAACCGCCGCGCCGCGCTGGTTTTTGAGCAGCGCCCCCCGCTTTTAAAAACCTACATCGCCCTGCTGATGCTGGTGCTCCTGCTCACCCTGGCCGGGATAATTCTTAAAATTCGCCGGGCGCTCCGTCCCGCCGGCGGACTGATCGGGGCGCTTTTAACGGTACCCCCGGCCCTGCTGCTGCTCCCCGGGATTATCCCCTTTCCGCTGCCCGGAACAGCGGCCAGCGGGCTGGTTCTCGCTGCAACGGTGCTGCTGCTTACCCTGCTGCTGCAGCCCCCGGCCGGGCGGGTGAAGTCGCTTTACTGGGCCGTCCTGGGCTGGGGTACCGCCCTGGCTTTGCTCGCCGACACCCTCGCGGGAGCACCCCTGCAGCAGTTCTCCCTGCTCAGCTATGATCCTGTTGGCGGAGCGCGCTATTACGGCATGGGCAACGAATATGCGGGGGTGCTCATCGGGTCGGCCCTGCTGGGGACAATTTCATTAACCGCTTACATTGACGCTTCCACCTCTCGCTGCGAAACAAATTCTTCCCGGAAAAAAGCGCTGACCGCGGCGGTCCTGATAGCCCTGTGCTTTTACGGGGTGATTATTTTTATCCTGGCCGCGCCCAATTTTGGGGCCAACCTGGGCGGCTGTCTCACCGCGGCGGCAGCCTTCGGGGTATCCTGGGCCGGCCTGGCCGGGGGGCCGGGCGGGGGCAAAAAATACCTGCCGGGCCGCCTGTTTCTTTTTCTGCTGGCTGCCGCAGGGCTGCTCTGGCTGCTCAATGACGGCTGCCCCGGGCTGCCGCCCTCCCACGTGGGTCTTTTCGGGAAGATGGTCCGCCTGCGCGGCCCGGCCGGTTTTTGGGAGACGGTTCTGCGCAAAATGGAGATGAACCTGAGGCTGATGCGCTACTCCATCTGGAGCCGGGCTTTTGTGACCCTGGTGGGGCTCTGCGCCGTCTTTGCAGTTTACCCCGGCGGCGGTTTCTTGAAGCGGCTGCAAAATGAGCAGCCCTATCTTGTTGCCGGCGTGAGCGCGGCGCTGGCCGGTGCCGCCGCCGCCCTGCTGACCAACGATTCCGGGGTGGTGACGGCGGCAACGCTGCTTCTTTATGCTGTGCCTCCGGCGCTGATTGCGGTGATGCAGAGCGCTTTTCAGCCGACGAAGGGGCCTATTGCCGAAAACCAGCAGGATTAACTCCCGTTTAAGGGAATAGCTAAAGAGTATACTTTTAGTAAAGGAGGTTTCCTGCTTGGAAGAAAAATACTTGAGCACGTTGTTGCCCAACGGGATCCGGCTCACATTTATCCCGGCGGTAAAATTCAAGACGATCAGCCTGGCCCTCTTTATTCACCAGGAACTGGCCGCAGAAAAGGCCACTTTTACGGCGCTGCTGCCCCAGGTCCTGGAGCGAGGCAGCCGGCGCTATCCCGATAACCTGACCCTGCGCCGCGAGCTCGAAGCGCTTTACGGCGCAGCGCTGTCCACGGGCGTCCAGAAAAAAGGAGAGCGTCACCTCATCTCTTTTTCCATGGAGATGATGCACGGTAAATATGTAGGTGCAGAGGGGCAGATGCTGCGCCAGGGCCTTTCCATTCTCGGCGGGATCGCCGGCGACCCCCTGGTGGTGCACGGCGGCTTTAAAGAAGAATATGTGGCCCAGGAAAAGGAGCAGCTGGAGAAAACGATTCGGGGGCTGATCAACAACAAGTCGCTCTATGCCGTTGAAAAATGCCTGCAGAGCATGTGTGCGGGCGAGCGGTACGGAGTTTTTCGGTACGGCCGCCTGGAAGAGCTGGAGCGGATCGACCCCGCTTCTCTCTGGCGCTACTACCGCGAAGTCCTTGCGGTCAACCCGGTGGAGCTCTATGTCGTAGGGGACTTTGAGCCGGAGCAGGTGGAAGAGGCGGCGAGGGAGACGATTTTCTTCAGCCGCGGGCCGCGGGAAGAGGAGCTGCCCCGAACTGAGGTTCACGCTGAGCCCGCAGAAACAAAATTCATTCGGGAAGCGATGCCGGTAAACCAGGCCAAGCTGGTGATGGGCTTCCGCACAAATACCGCTTATGACGATCCCCTTTATTTTGCCCTGGTTCTTTACAGCGGCATCCTGGGCGGTTTTCCCCATTCCAAGCTTTTTCTCAATGTGCGCGAAAAAGCCGGCCTGGCCTACTACGCCTACTCCCGGCTGGAGAAGCACAAGGGGATCATGATCATTGCCGCCGGGATCGAGGGCAGCAAGTATGAACAGGCCCGCGAGATCATCGAAAGACAGGTGGAGGAGATGTACCGGGGCCGGATCAGCGACCTGGAGCTGGAGAACACCCGCCGCGGCCTGGTGAACCAGCTTCGCCTCCAGGAAGACAGCCCTCACCAGCAGATCAACCGCCACCTTGACGGGGTGATTGGCGGTAAGAGATACAGCCCCGCGGAGATGATCGAAGCGCTGGAGAGCGCGAGCGTAAACGAGATCAGGGCGGCGGCGGAGCGAATCAGGCTCGATACCGTCTACCTGCTGCAAAACGAGGAAGGGGTGTTGCCCGATGCCCGGTAAAAACAGCCGGAAGGTGCAGGAATTTGCCGAGCTGCAGGAGACCCTATTCAGCTACCGGATCTACCCGGGGCTGCAGCTTTATGTTCTCCCCAAGGCCGGTTATCAGAACAAGTACGCCGCTTTTTCCACTCGCTTCGGCTCCATCGACAACCGTTTCCGGGTTGACGGGGCCGGTGAGGCGGTCAAGGTTCCCGAGGGAGTGGCCCATTTTCTGGAGCACAAGCTTTTCGAGGATGAGCGGGGCAATGTTTTTGACCGTTTCGCCGCTCTCGGGGCTTCCTCCAACGCCTTTACTTCCTTTACGCAAACCACCTACCTGTTCTCGACCACCGATCATTTTACGGAGTGCCTGGAGTTGCTGCTCGACTTTGTTCAGGAACCTTACTTTACCGACGAGTCGGTGAGCAAAGAGCAGGGTATTATTGCGCAGGAGATTCGCATGTACGAAGACAATCCCGACTGGCGGGCCTTTTTTGACCTGCTGCAGTCGCTCTACAGGGACCACCCGGTGCGCGAAGATATCGCCGGCACGGTGGAGAGCATCTCCGGGATCACCCCTGATTTGCTCTACCAGTGCTACCGCCGTTTTTACCATCCCAGCAACATGGCTCTTTTTGTCGTGGGCGATCTCGATCCGGAGATGGTTCGACAGCAGGTAGCGGACAATATCGCCCGGCACAGCTACAGGGAGCTCGGCGAAATTATCCGCCTCTACCCCGATGAACCGGAAGCGGTGCCGCGGAGCCGGGTCACCCGCGAAATGGTCGTTTCGGAGCCGCTCTTCAACCTGGGGTTCAAGGATGCGGCGGGGGCCGGGCTGGGAGGTGAGGCGCTGCTACGCCGCGAAGCGGCCATGGAAGTGCTTCTCGATATGATCTTCGGGCCCAGCGAGCCGCTGTTCAACGAGCTGTACGAGGACCTGCTTATCGACGACAGTTTTGACGCCGGTTATACCGCCGAGTTGAGCTACGCTTATGTTCTCATCGGCGGGGCGACCAGGGATCCGGACCGTCTTTATGAGCGGATCATGGCCGCAATTGAGGAGACAAAAGAAAAGGGCCCCGGTGAAGAGCAGTTTGAGCGGCACCGGCGCAACCTGCTGGGCAAGTTCATGCGCCGCTTCAATTCCTTGGAGTTCATCGCGCACAACTACCTGGCCTACCGCTTCCGCGGCAGCGATCTATTCCGCTACCCGGCCGTGCTGCAGCAGGTGAGCCTGGAAGAGGTCCGGGCACTTCTCGAAGAGGTCCTGGCCCCCGAAAAACACGCCCTTTCCCTGATCCTCCCCCAATAAGTCAAGGGGACGGTGACTTTGACTCTCACCCTGCGATTCAGGGGAGGGTTTCGGACTTGATCCGGGCGAGGGCAGCGGTAAAGTTATCGGGCTGTTCGT